>NZ_JBNJOH010000013.1:0-89934 GCF_050113735.1 Vibrio sp. TRT 2004
TAGCGCTGGACTAAACAAAGGCCCCCTTTTAGGGGGCTCACACAAAGCCACCTTCTTTAGAAGGTGGTAATTTACTTAGCAATGGGATTGGCTATGACTCAAGGCGTTAGTGAAGTGCTGCAAATCCTGGTCAGACAAAGAGTAGCCATCATTGCAAGCGGCGTGCAGAGTTGCAGTAAACTCCATATTAAAATAATCAAATAGACCGTGAAACAGCCCATAAAATATTGGGCATATTTGCGCTTTACCTGAGCTGGTCACTAAGAACCCACGCTTATGTTCAAGCGCCCGCGCTTTGGGCTTTAGTTCGGCAACATCGAGCAACTCGGTTAAACGATCGATCAGGGCTTTCATCGGCGCAGTCACGGTATACCAATATACCGGAGAGGCAAACACAATGTTGTCAGCCGCGAGCATCTTATCGACCAATGGATAAAAGTCATCGGCAGGATAGTCATTTTGGTAGTTGTAGGGAGTGATCGCCAGCTCATCAATGTCGATAATCTCGCTTTCGTGGCTGCGATTGACCGCATCAATGGTTTTAGCCGTATTTCCTTGTTTGTTTGCGCTTGAGAATAGAATCAATGTTTTCACTTGTTGTCCTTTTTGATGTTGATACCTTGCTAAGGACGAGACTATAAAACCTCAACCTAAGCTGAGGTAAAGTGCCAGTTACCATTTTTGTTCTAGTAGCTGAGATAAACAGTGAATCTCAGTGATGCCTTCATCAACCTGATGACGCTGAGGATTGAAATAGACGGTTTGAAGTCCAGCTTCTCTAGCGGGGAGAATATCTTTTTCAAGTGAATCACCAACCATAGTGACGTGAGAAGCCACTTGGCCTAGTGAGTGGGTGATCGAACGATAAAATTCAGCACAGTTCTTATCGATTCCTACGTTGGCTTTGCAGAAGTAACCCGCAATAAAAACGTCTAAGCCACCACGCTCGAAGGCTGCACGAACGTCTGATTCGGATGAATCTTGTGCGCTGGTCGCGATGTATAGATCGTAATCCTGCCTCAGCTTTTCCAAGGTAGTGTGTGCTTGATCTACGGTTTCAATCTCTGGCCACAAATACATTTTTCCGCTGTATTGGGGAAAATCAACCATTAGGGTGTTACCCCAATCAAATAGAATGACTCGCTTCATCTGACGGCTTCCTTGTTAGTCATATTTGCCTCATCAGGTTTTATTGTAATCACTAGTAGGTAAATTTCACCTACTAGTGATTACATTCACCAACTGCATAGTTAGTAAGTATTGATTAGTCCTGTGGAAGCTTTTATTTATCAGAGAGTTAATTTTGGCACTGCAATTGCTATCGCCTAATTAGGTATTCAATGTATGAACAAAAATGAGAATTGATAAGGATTTATTATGAACGTCATTTATTGGGTGTATAGTGTGGGCTGAATTGGTGCAAAACCTCTCTACATACGTATATAAATTCTAATACTCGGTGAAGTCAGCCGAGATTGCACAAATGTATTATTACAAGCGGATAAGGAATTCACATGACAACTAAGCCGTTACGTTGGTTACTGCCATTTATCACGTTAGGGGCTGTCTATGCGGGCTACTCAGCTATCGCTTCAAGTGCACCGGAGTCACTAGAGAGTAAGCCACCCAAAGCACCACCAGTCGTCACCGTTTCTAAAGTTCAATCAAGTGACCATAAGGTCGTGATTACTAGCCACGGCGAGCTTCGACCTGTGGAAGTCACTCAACTTTCAGCCCAGGTGTCAGGTGAGGTAATCAGCTGGCACGCCAACTTTGTCGTTGGTGGTATTGTAAAACGAGGCGAGGTTCTATTCAGTATTGAAAACGACAACTACCAAGCGGCGGTATTGCAGGCTGAAGCTCAGTTAGCGAGCGCACAAGCAGCGCTTATCGAGGAGAAAGCAAAAGCCGAAGTCGCAAAGCGTCAAGCGAAGAGTATGCCTGAAAAACAGGTCACAGATTTATATCTCCGTAAACCGCAACTGCTCAGTGCCAATGCCCAAGTGAAATCTGCACAGGCCGAGCTAAAAAGAGCGAAACGTGATTTAGAAAACTGCCAGATCATCGCACCTTACGATGCACTAGTGGTGTCGAGGGATATTGGTGTTGGTCAATTCATCACTGCGGGTGCTCACGTCGCAACGTTAAATAACGTCGAAGCGGGTGAAGTGCATATTCCAATCGCAGGTTTTGATAGTGCTTTCTTGCCACAAGACTACGCAGGAACATCAGCTCAGATCATTCAGCGCGGTATCGAAAATACCTTCCGTGAAGGTGTTATCGACCGTGACCTCGGTGTAGTAGATAGCAGCACAAGGATGATCAATATGGTGGTTCGCGTCGAGAATCCTTACGCCATTGATAGTGATCAGCCCGCGATGAAATTCGGTTCTTATGTCGAGGTGCAGTTCGCAGGCAAAGAGCTGAAGCATATTTACCGTCTGCCGCAAGAACTGGTTAACAATCGTCAGGTTTGGGTGGTTAACGACAACAATCAGTTAGAACCAAGAACCGTTAATGTGTTGCGTGCAGAAAAAGAGTTCATGCTGATCAATCAGGGATTAAATGATGATGACATGTTAGTCCTCACTGTGCCTGAGTATCCGCAGCAAGGGTTACAGGTCGAAGTTGCTGCGAAAACTAACCAATCAAGCATGTAGGGTTTGAGCATGGAAGAGACGAAACAAACAGGGCTGATTGCCTATTTCGCCAACAACCCTGTGGCGGCAAACTTGCTGATGGTGTTCATTCTTATCGTCGGAACGGTGAGTTTTTTCTTCATACAAAGACAAATGTTCCCCAACATTGAGGTCAACTACATCAATGTCAGCGCACAGTATCCGGGGGCGTCACCACAAGAAATTGAAGAGAGCATCCTAATCAAACTTGAAGAGTCGTTGAAGGATGTCACGGGAATTAAAAAAGCGGTATCCACGGCATATCGTGGTAGCGGTAACATTGAGCTGGAAGTGAACGTTAATGAGAATATCGATGATGTTCTCGATAAGGTTAAGCAGAAGGTCGATGCCACTTCTAACTTCCCAGATGCCATGGAGCCGATTCAGGTTTACCAATACGAGTGGCGTCAAGATGTCATTGAGATGGCTCTGGTGGGTGATCGCAGTTTACTTGAGCTAAAGCCGATTGCTAAACAGATTGAAGATGAGTTGCTACAACTGGGGAATGTGGCTTTGGTTGATTTAGGGGCGCCTGATTACGAGATCGCCATAGAAATCGAACCTCAAGTGCTGCAAAAGTACAGTTTAACGCTTAATGACGTTAGCAACGCGATTAAGCGTTACTCAGCGAACTATTCTGCGGGTGAAGTGCGCACCAATGCGGGAATGATCTCGGTACGAATAGAGAATCAGTATTACAGCGGTGAAGAGTTCCGCGATATTCCAGTCAAAATTGGTAACAATGGTGGCAAGGTTCTTTTACAAGATATCGCCACGATTAAAGATGGCTTTACCGAAGATGATCGATACTTCAAGTATTCGGGTCAAAACGCGATGTACCTTTCGGTTAAGGCGACAAAAGATCAAAACATGGTCGCCGTTGCGGAGTCAGTCAAAGCGTATATTGAGCAAAAGAATCAAACGTTGCCAGCCGATCTGAAGATCAAAACTTTGGTTGATATGACCTATTATCTGAATGCGCGTTTAGACATGATGTTGAAGAACCTACTGCAAGGTGCGGTTTTGGTCGCACTCATGCTTAGTCTATTCTTGCGCGTTAAGTTAGCAATGTGGGTGATGATCGGTCTGCCTGTCTGTTTCCTCGGCGCGGTGATGGTGATGCCTGCGATTGGTGTCAGTATCAATATTATTTCACTGTTTGCCTTCATTATGGTGCTGGGTATTGTTGTCGATGACGCGATAGTGATTGGCGAGAGTGCTTATAGTGAAATCGAGAAAAAAGGTGGCGGGGTTGAAAATGTGGTTCGAGGCGTAAAACGCGTCGCGACTCCTGCGACCTTTGGTGTTCTTACCACCATGGCAGTATTCGCTCCGTTCTTGATGTCTAAAGGTATTGAACGCGCCTTCTTCTTTGGTATCGCGTCGATTGTTATTCTGTGTTTGTTGTTTAGTTTGATTGAGTCGAAATTGATTCTTCCGGCGCACTTAGCACATTCTAATTTCACTCCAATCAAGAAAGGCAGTTGGCGAGATCGATTCAATACTCGTTTCTTTGCATTCATCAATGGGCCGTACAAACGTTTTGTCACAACCTGTACCTACTGGCGTTGGAGTGTGTTTGCTGGCTTTGTCGCGATACTCGTTATCAGTATCGCTATGGTGATGGCGAGTTACGTTCGAATCGTCCCATCACCTAAGGTACCTCATGATTTCCCAAGTATTAAGTTGGTGATGAACGACAATGTTTCTAGCGAACAGACGATAGACGCGTTGAAACTCATCGAATCGACGGTTCTGACGATTGATAAAGAGATCGAGCAAGAGACGGGTCAGAAAATGATTCGTGACATCCTCACCTTTAGCCAGGGTAGAAAAGAGGGGCGCTTGGTGATTCCTTTGGTTGATGAGGAACTGAGACCATTTACCACATTTGAGTTGGCGCGAAGATGGCGCGAACGTCTGCCAGATATCCCAGGGCTCAAGATGCTCAATGTATCTGACAACGTTAACGATGATGAGAAAGGGGATGAGTTCGGATTCTTGCTTTATGGGTCGGATATTGAAAGTCTGAATGCGGCTGGACGCGATCTGATTTTGACTCTGCAACAGCAGAAAGGCTTGTTTGATATCTCTTCATCTATTGATGCGGGTAGTCAGGAAGTTCTGCTCTCTCTCGCACCAGTTGCCTACGATCTCGGTCTGGATCTCTTCGATATTGCCACTCAGGTCGGTGGGAGTTTTTACGGTGGCGAAGCACAACGAGTGCTGCGCGATGGTGAAGAAATTAAAGTAATGGTTCGCTACCCACAGTTGACTCGTGAAGCGTTCTCTTCACTGCGATATGCCGTCATTACGACTCCAGAAGGCAAAAAGGTGATGCTGGGGGATGTGGTCGAAATTAATCAGCAACCTGGCGTGAGCAGTATTCGACGAGAAGGTGGCTATCGCAGTGTGTATGTCTACGGTTCTATTGATGAGGAACTGGTTGAGCCGAATCAGGTTGTTGGTCAGATCACCGATGAAATCATTCCAGACATTTTGACATCTTATCCCGGCGTTAAGAGCCAACTTGGTGGCTCGATAGAAGAGCAACAAGCTCAGCAAAATGAGCAAAAAATCTTCTTTGTCGCTGGCATGATCATTGTTTATATTTTGCTGGCTGTGCCGCTCAAGAGCTACACTCAGCCGCTGATCATTATGTCTGTCATTCCGTTTAGTCTAACTGGGGCGATCTGGGGACACTATTGGTTTGGACTCGATCTGAGCATGATGTCGACATTTGGTCTTATCGCTGCCGCGGGGGTGGTGGTTAACGACTCCTTGGTGATGACAGATTATGTCAATCAGGTTCGAGCGCAAGGCGTGACGATCAAAGAAGCCGTGATAGAAGCTGGCTGTGCTCGATTCCGAGCCATCATACTAACTTCCATTACTACCTTTGTTGGTGTACTGCCGATTATGTTTGAAACCAGTCTTCAGGCAAGGTTTGTCATACCTATGGCGGTCGCACTCGGTTTCGCCGTTTTGTTTGCAACACTGCTGACGCTGGTTCTCGTCCCATGTCTCTATTTGATGTTGGAGGATATCAAAGGCGTGTTTGGCAAGCTAAAACGCCTGTTTCCACGAGCGAAAGCGAAGGCACAAACCACGTCTTGAGCAATGATCTCGATAGATAAAAAATAAGCCAGGCATCTTGTCTGGCTTATTTTTATTTTAATGTTTCGACCATCAGATTTCTTGATGTTTATGAACCAAACCGAAGTCAGCCAATACGGCGTAGGCGGCGGGGATCATAAACAACACTAGAAGTGTGGAGGCAAAAATACCAAAGACGATAGAGATCACTAGTGGTTGAATCACTTGCGCCTGCAAGCTGGTTTCAGTGAGCAGTGGTAGCAAACCCGCAGCCGTAGTCATCGACGTTAAGAAAACCGCGCGGAACCTCTCTCTGCTCGCTTTTACAACCGAGTTATGGACATTGTCTCCTTCATCCACATGGTGATGGATATACTGTACCAGCAGGATAGAGTCATTGACCACTATCCCCGCCAAAGAAACAAATCCCATCATACTTGGCATGCTGAGTGAGTGACCAAGCAGAATATGTCCCCATACTACACCGATAAAAGCGAGTGGAATGGCGAGCATAACCACAAACGGTTCTAAGTAGCTGCGGAACTGATAGCTCAAGATGGTGAATACACCGAACAGTCCGAGCAAGAAGCCTTTCGCCATCGAAGAACTGGTTTCTGCGGTGTCTTTTGCTTCCCCTTCAAAATCAAAGCGTAGCCCCGGATACTTAGCCATTAACTTAGGCGCTTCATCTTTCTGGAACTGATTGATGATAGCGGTTGAGTTGACTTTGGTATTGTCTGTGTCACCAAAAACACTGATGGTTCTCAATCCGTCAATGCGCTGTATGCGTACATAGTTTCTCTGGAAATCGAGCGTCGCGATGGTTGCCAAGGGAATTTGGCTACCGTCAGCGACAATGATCGGGAAGTTAGCTAACTGTTGTAGATCGCCCGCTTGAACCTTATTTAATCGCACCTCAACGGAGATGTTTTCGACGCCAACCTGAATCTCATCGGCCGTTTGACCAAAGAAAGCGGCTCTCAGTTGGTTGGCGATAAGCTGACCATTGACTCCGTAGGTTTCAGCGCCCGGTCTTAGTTTGACGAGCACCTCTTCCTTGCCCATGCGCATGTCATCGAGTACGCCGTGAACGCCATCAAACTCTTTTAAGTACTGCTGAATATCGATCGAGGCCGCTTTTAAGGCGTTAAGATCATCATGTTTGGCGCGGATTTCAATGGCTCGTCCTCCTGGTCCCATAGTGGGTTGTTTAAATACCAGAGAGATAGGATCGGCGAGCTCTCCAATATCTTTTCTCCATGCGGCAATAAACTCATCGATGACTGTGTTGCGGCTTTCTGCCCCGAGCAAGTCAAGCCTGACGGTCGCGATATGAGGGCCAGACTCGTTGGCGTCCGCGTTGGCGTTAAACTGACTGGTAATATGCTCGATCAGCGGTGTGCCATTTTCGACAGTTTCACTCCACTCTTTATCAAGCTTACGAGCGGAAGCGACGATTTTATCGACCACAGCTTCGGTCTGGGAGAGAGACGAGCCGGGAGGTAAAATGATACGAGCTTCAGCGATATCGCCATCTAATTCTGGAAATGGTTGGAATTTAAGTAGTCCACCAGCAATGGTGGCTATTGAAATCAGAAGTAACGCGACGATACTACCGAGGAAGGCGTAGCGGTATTCGACCACTTTTTCGACACCATAGACTAGGGTGGTGTTACGGAAGTTCTCAAACTTATCGAGGAGCTTTTGTTTGAACTTAGCAGGTGGTTGATCGTTTTTTTCTCGGTGTAACGAATGGGATAAGTGGTTAGGCAGGATTAAAAATGCTTCCACCAAGCTTAACGTTAGAACCAGAATGAGCACTTGCGGAACGGCTTTCAGAACCGCCCCCATCTCTCCTTCGAGAAACAATAGACTGCCAAAGATACACACAGTGGTTAGGAACGAAGAGATAACGCCGGGCAGAACCTTTTTCACCCCTTTTATCACTGCGTCATCCACCTCTTCACCACGGTCTAGGTGTGATGCGATAGACTCGGCGATCACGATTGCATCATCCATCATGATGCCTATTGCCATCAGAAGACCCACCAGCGACATGATGTTGATTGACAGTCCGAGTTGTGCCATTAAGAATAGACCGCCAAGAAACGCGACTGGCAAACCGGCGGCAACCCAAAATGAGTAACGAAGAGTGAAGAACAACCACATGGTAGCAAACACCAAGACAATACCTTGCCAGCCGTTGCGTACCATCATAGTTAAGCGATCCCAGAGTACGGATGAGAGATCATTGGTCAGCTCAAGTTTGACACCCATGGGCGCAATCGCCTGTTGTTCTTCCACAAACTGGGCGACACGCTCTTTGATACGCAGCGCATCATCTTCTTTGTTTTTACTGACTTTAAGCAGTGCAGAAGGATGGCCATCGAATAGCACTTTTTGTTCGTCCAGTTCGAAGCGATCAGTGATGGTAGCGATGTCTCTAAGACGTATGAGCGATCCATTGGGGCCTGAGCCGACAACAATGCTTTCCATTTCTTGTGGAGTGATGCGTCGCTCATCAAAACGGATAAGGAAGTTTTTGTCGGGAGTTTCAACGTTTCCGCTTGGTAGCTTGATATTCTGACGACCAATCTGATCAGCGATATCGCCAACACTTAGACCCAATTGACGCATCGCTTGCCCATCAAGCTCGACTCTAAACTGGTGATCCGAAAAGCCTGCTACATCGACCAACGAAACATCATAATCGAGCTTTAACGTTCGTTTAAGCTGTTCGGCATACGCTTTTAGCTCAGGCCAAGTGGTATCGGCAGTAATCGCGACATCAACGACAGGCTCGTTCCAGTCTAGTTCTTGAACGACAGGGGACTCAATCTGTTGAGGGAAGTCATTGATAGAGTTAATTTGAGTCTGAACATCAACCAGCATCCGACCAATATCGGCTTTCTCATTGAGCTTGAGGATCAGGCGCGCTGAACCTTCAACGGCTTCACATTGGGTCTCTTCAATATTGGCTAATCCATCGACGGCATCTTCCATTCTTACACAGATGCTCTCCTCGACTTCTTGAGGAGATGCACCCGGGTAGACGACGCCAGCCATAATATAGGGTGGATCAAACTCGGGGAAAGTCTCCCTTTTGATGTTGGGTAATGAGGTGAGGCCGAGTACTAATAGGGCGAGCATCATCAGGTTGGCGGCTGTCGGATGCTTGGCAAAGAATCGGATCATTGCGTTGACTCCTGATCGCTATTGTGCGCTGTTTTAAGCAGCATCCCTTCAATGGCAGGAAGAAGATCATTAACAATCAGTTGATCCCCTTGGCTAAAATTACCATCGATGACTACTTGGTTGTCTCGGCGATACAGAACTTCGACAGCATGGATTTCCAACTGGTTTTCCTGATTCATCAGATAGATTTTGTCACCGTGCAAAGCGCGTTCAGGGATGACCCAACTTGGATTGGCTTGACCTTCAATGACCGCTCGGACAAACATACCATTGACCAGTGGCGGTGCGGACGTCGGGTTAAGGTTGCGGTAGTCTTGCTCGATTTCTAGAATCACGCCCGCTGTTGCCTGATTTGGGTCAACCGTTTCACTGATACGGGCAACTTTGGCAGGCCATGTTGCCTTCAAGCTTCCGCTACTTAGTTCGATATAGGCATCAATGAAGGTCATGTCAGGCTGAGGAATTCCATTCGCATCACGACCAAACTCTCCAAGACTAGATGCAAGGGTCTGCATGTCGTGAATCGATAACTGCGCTTCAACTTCCATCACGCCCATACCATGTGCGGTGACCATCGTTTGCTGGAGGTTCACAACTTGATTTTGCTCGACATCGACTGAGGCAATTCGCAGATCATACGGAAGAGTAATAATGGTTTTCTCAAGGGAACGCTGTGCTTCATCAACTTTCGATGCATTGACTTTAACTAAGGCTTGCGCGACACGTTTTTCATCTGGCATCAGTCCTATTTGGTTTTCGATGTCCAGAACCAGTTTGCGTTGTGATAACGCACTTTGCTCTTGTTGATCGACATCTGACTGAGATGTCAGCCCTTTAGTGCGCAGATTCTGTTTCCGTTGTAACTCTTTGTTCGCAATCTCAAGTCGGTTACGTTCGATCTTTAAGGTTTGTTTAAGGTTATCTTCTTCTTGATTCAGCTTAGCTAAAGAGGTTTGAGCAGATTTGAGATCAGCCTGAGCTTGAACCAGTTTTAGTTCATAATCGAGTGGGTCGATACGCAGGATTTCTGTTCCGGCTTGAAGAACCTGCCCTTTTTCAAGTCTCGGATGGCGGAAGACGATTTTACCTGTGACCTCGGCGATCGCTTTCCACTCTAATTTAGGGGCAATTTTACCAAACCCGATAGCCTGCGGAGCCATTGACTTGAGTTCTAACGTTGCGGTTTCGACTAAACGGGCGCGATCGCCAGCGGGTTTAACGGGCAGATCAGGTTTCATTTTTACCGCGATAATCAGGGTGATCACGCCAACAGCGAGTGCGGGGAAGAACAGTAGTTTCTTGTTAATTTTCATTGATGTTAATCCTGCTGGTGGTTGGATTGCAGAAATCCGTGAGTCATGAGTTTGATGTTGTGTTCGAGCAGTCGGTCTAAGAAGGCTTCATTCAGTTCAATGCCATGAATCGCGAGCAAAGCAGGCGGTGCAATAAATGGAAAGACCATCAGACTGATGTAGGAGACTTTACACAGTTTCGGGTCAGCATCTGGCCTGAGGATTTTGCCCTCAACGAGTTTCGTAAACATAACCTGTTGCATGGGTTGGCTGATATCGAGAAAAACCTTCTCCAATAATTTGCGTTGTGTTTCACTTGCGTCCATGTGCATGACTTGAGCGACTAAGCGCGGGAATTGCGGCACCTTGACCATCTCACGATAGTAAGTTCGCATGAGATCGAGAAAGTTCTTCTGAGAACTCTCTTTTAATAGCACCTGCATTTGTCGTCGCATTGGCTCCAAGGTTTCACGCAACATGGTTTCAAATAATCCTTCTTTGTTACCGAAGTAATAGCGGATCATGGCAACATTGACGCCTGCGCGATTGGCGATAAGTCGAGTCGATACCTTATCGTAAGCCATGACAGTAAACAGCTCTCTGGCTTGATGGATCAGCTGTTGTCGAGCATCGATACTGTCACTGGGACGTCCTGCTTTACGTGGCTTAGTCGTCACACCAAAATCTCTTATATTAAACAGACGATTAATTATAGTGTGGCTATGATTTGTTCGACACGACAAAAATTAATCAATATTTAAACAAGTGATTAATTTGTGACGTATCGCGTAAGTGGACATGCTAGAAAAGAAAATGCCCGTACAGTGGGCAACTGCACGGGCTAAAAAGGGCAACAATTCATATTGTTTGTTTGGAGATTGTTGGTCCATATCCTTATTTAAACTGTTATAAAGAGTGTTCGGTCTTTGGAATTTCTTTATATCAGTGTAACCAATGACGTTTAAAGTAACACTTTTGTCACGATTGGTTAAATAGTAAAAACGCAAAGATAAATTCCAAAAATGAAATCTTCGGGCTACAGATTTGTCTTCGACGCCGAGTTTTCTTGTATGGTCGACGCGTACTTTTCTGCTAATTGATCGACACTGATAGGGCGTTCAATTAAATAGCCTTGCAGCACATCACATCCATATTCGATCAAAATCCTTCTCTGGGCTTCCGTTTCGACCCCTTCAGCAACGACACGCATTTCCGCAGACTTGGCAATCGCAAGGATCGCTTTAACGAGCGAATCACTCTGCTCCGAACTCAGCATCTTGTCGACGAAGACTCGATCAATTTTGAGCTCGTCGAGTGGTAGGTTGCTCAGATAACTTAACGATGAATAGCCTGTACCAAAATCATCTAGTGATATAGTGAACCCAAGTTCCTTCAGTTTGCTAATGACAGGTGCGACTTTAGGGAGATCGCTAATAAGGACATTTTCGGTGATTTCTAATGTCACTCGATGATTAGGCAACTGGTGCCTATCGGTTGCCGCCAGCAAGTTGGGAATAAGCTGTTCGTTCATCAACTGCATCGGTGATATGTTGATTGAAAGAACCAAATCAAATTGAGGAGAAGGGAACAGCTGGCTAAACTCCTCGCACGCCTTATTAATTACAAAGTCGCCTAACTGATGTATCAGACCAATCTCTTCTGCCAGAGAAATAAACTCCAGTGGAGGGACATGGCCAAGTTGAGTATTGCTCCAGCGTAGCAAGCTTTCAACTCCGTACAGTTTACCGCTGTCTGCACAAATCTGTGGCTGATAAACCACGGAAAGCTCACCGCGCTCAACCGCACCGCGTAATTCGCGTTCGAGTAGGAAGTCATATTGAACTTGTTTGTTAATACTGCTATCGAAAAACAGTACATCACCTTTTTGACGAGCCTTCGACTTGTAGAGCACGATATCAGCTTTGGAAATGAGTTCTTCGGGTTCATTACCATCGGAAGGGTACATAGAGACACCGATAGAGCAACTGGCAAATAGCACCTTGCCATCGATGACAAATTGCTGCTTAAAGACTTGCTTAATACTGTCAACTTTTGCTTCGGTTTCAGCGAGATTAGTTAAGCCGGAGAAACAGAAGATAAACTCATCGCCACCGAAACGCGCTACAAAATCGTTGGGCCCAAGAAATGCCTCAAACTTCTTACCGATTTCACTGAGTAGACGGTCTCCTGCGGAGTGGCCATATAAATCGTTCACTTTCTTAAAGTCATCAAGGTCTACAAACATCACCGCTAACTGACAACATGCTTGCTCCGATTGCTTGATGCCCTCTCTAATACGTTGATGTAATTGGGAACGGTTGGGTAGGCCAGTGAGTTCATCATGGGAAGCAATGTACTCCAATTGATCCTTGGTGGACTGCAAATACTCGAAGTCGTTGTTGATTCGTTTTTCAAATCGCTTAAAGCGTTTGGCGATGAGACGGCTTAAAGCAATGGAGAAAAGAGCCACGATGGCGGTTGTGCTTAGCCCAATGACCAACAGCTGCTGTAAGGTGCTGCGTTGTTCAAGTTTAGCCTGCTGCTCGACAGACGCGAGATAGCGCATATTGATTTCATCATACACACCGGCGCCGATTGTCCATTGCCAGCTTTCATCTTGAACGACGTAACTGGTTTTAGAGTAATCTGAGATATCTTCAGGTCCAAAGGTGGCTTTGTAGTGTACAAATTCTCTATTGGCGTCCATGAGGGCTAAAGCGCCTTGTAAAGATTCGGAACTGTCGAGGTTATACGCATTCTTGCCAATCAAGTCAGACTCAATGTGCGAAAGAATCGTCCCGTCATTTTCGATGACGAATACATAGCCAAATTGATCAAATCTAAGATTTATCAACCAGTGAAGCACCCTTTTCTTGATATCATTTTCTACATCGACGACATAGTCGCCCGTACCGATAAACCAGTCATAGGGTTCGAAGTACTTACCAAAGCCAACTTTTTCAAACTCTTTATTTTTGTTATCTGGCTTTACAAACCACCAGCGATAGAATGCTTCGCCATGCTTTTTCACCTCTTCTCCCATCTCGCGGACGATGTAGCTGCCGCGAACATCTTTAAAATCCCACAAAGAGGTGCCTTCGACACGAGGAAGTAGGGGATGCATGATGCTCAAACCATCGGTTTTGTAGATAAAGAAGTAACCACGACCGTTATTGAAACGTATATCGCGGAGGGCATCGGTAATGAGTTTGGTGACTTCAGCCTCGGGCAAAGATTTGTTGCTTTCGTATAGGCGTGTCGCGATGTTGTGAGCTTGATATATCTGCTCTTTTATCGTGCTTTCTAATTCGGCTTCTGTTTGAGTGCGTGCGTAGCGGATTTGCTGCTCAACATATTCGACTCGGCTGGTTAGGGTTGCCAGTTGCTGTTGTTGATGTTCTTGGCGTAATGCGCGTAATTGCTCTTCTGAGTTTAGAATGACGTCTCTTGCGGTAAGGATTATCCAGAATAGAGTGAAGACAGCAACGATAGAAGCTGGAGCATAAGTAATTAAGTTCAGCAGTTTTTTATCCGTAAGCTTGGTCATGTAATACCGTAAGTTGCCTAAAAATAAGAACTTAGATTATAGCAATCGTTTAATGAAATGTTAAAGATATCAGTGTTAATTGTTCTAAATCTTAACAATTTGAGATCTCACGGTATGTATTGAATTGCATTACGAATTAGGATGTTAAGATTAAAGTTGCATAATTATGCATTTGTGCGGAGAGGTAGCTGACTGTTAGTCACTTGAGTTGAGCTATATTTCATAGTGTAGCGGAGTAATGTGACAGCTTGACGCATACTTGGTTGATATCGTGCATAAGGAGAGCCGATTGATAAAGCGCAGCTTAGTCTGGTTATTGATCTTCAGTCCAACATTGACATGGGTCGGATTCTCATTTTATGAATCGACTTGGTGGATTGAAAACATTGTCGCGTTTCCGGCGGTCTTTCTATTGATCTACTGGGGACTCGCGTTGGCCTTGATATTGAAGAAGTGTTGGGCGCAGGGTGTCGTGTCTGTTTTGTTATCGGGTGTGTTCTTGCTCCTCGCTCCAAACTCTCAGCACACTTTAGCCACCAACTGCGTTAATCCGATCACAGTGAGTCAGTTTAATCTTTACTACGGCAACAGAAACATCAATCAATTTATAAACCGCCTGCTATCGAATCCCACTGATTTAGTCGTGCTGCAAGAGGTTGCGCCTGAGATAGGTGAAAAACTCAAGACACTCGATGATGTGTATCCCTATTACTACGGCGGACAAGAGGGAATTGGTTACCCTTCTAGCCAGATGATTTTGAGTCGAGCGCCACTGCGAGACGTCTCCGTGTACATGACGCCAGATCAGCAAGCCATCATCCACGGTGTGTGGATGCCAAATAAGCATAGTGCGGTGACCTTTATTGCTGCACATCCTCCTTCACCAAGGACTAAAGAGCTCTGGTATCGACGTAATGCCTTGATAAGGACGATAGAGTCTATCATTGAACTTTATCCGAGCGATGAAATGCTGGTGGTTGGAGATTTCAACCTATCCGCGGTCAGCCTGAGGTTTGGTCAGATTTTGCCAAGTTTTCAAACGGTGCCAGTGGCGAGTTGGCCTAATTGGGCTCAAGAGGTTGCGACCCCCGATTTTTCAATGATTGCGATTGATCACTTATGGTTAAAGTCATCCTTGGAAGGAAGGCGGATATGTGAACGACGAAGTATCAATCATCCAAACGGCTCTGACCATAAAATGGTGATCACTAAGATTGGGTTTCTTTAATGGGGCTAGCCGGACGAAACAGATTCAACTGTTACTATGGTTGAACTCGCAGTAGGCAGTCTGTAGAATCGCCGCTCCTTAACACTCTATCCGTTTGAGGGTTTATGAACAGTGCACAAGTTGCGGCGTCATATTCTACAGCGATTGTTTCACCTATGCGTGAAGTGATGATGCGAGAATTTTTGGCGTTAGCAAAAATGGCGTCGGCAATTGCCTTACCATTTTTGCTGTTGTCTCTGGTTTGGATTTAACTCAGAGCAATACGACACAAGGATGTGTACTTTCTAGCCTTCCTGACATCATCCTCTTTCTGCACCGGTCATCCTTACTCTGGCTTTAACGCCATGACTTTATCGATATCCTCTGCGCTATGGCGTTCGAGCACCTGTTCCCACTCTTCACCAAATGGTCGGTTCACAATACGTCCTCGCTGTACGGCTTGACGAGACTCAATCTGTTTTGCCCAACGGACCACATGGGTGTAACTCTCTACCTGTAAGAACTCAGCTGCGTTATACATTTTGCCTAGTACTAGGTTTCCATACCATGGCCAGATCGCCATATCCGCAATCGTGTACTCTTCACCAGCGACAAAGGTGTTGTTTGCCAACTGCTTGTCCAGTACATCTAACTGACGTTTGGCTTCCATCGCAAAGCGGTTAATTGGGTATTCTTGCTTCTCATCGGCATACGCGTAGAAGTGGCCAAAGCCTCCACCTAAGAATGGTGCGGAACCTTGAGCCCAGAACAACCAGTTGAAGGTTTGGGTACGGGCAGGCCCACTTTGTGGTAAGAACTTGCCAAATTTTTCTGCTAAGTGAACCAAAATTGACGCCGATTCAAACACGTTCTCAGGTGTTTCGCCTGAATTGTCGACCAACGCAGGTATCTTAGAGTTCGGGTTTACGGCAACGAATCCTGAAGAGAACTGATCGGAATCCCCAATTTTAATTAGGTGCGCATCATACTCCGCCTCCTTAATACCAAGGGCGAGTAACTCTTCCAATAAAATGGTGACTTTTTGGCCATTCGGAGTGCCTAAAGAGTAGAGCTGAAGGGGATGTTCGCCAACAGGTAGATCCCTTTCAAATCGAGCCCCTGCTTCTGGGCGATTAATATTTGCCCATTGGTTGCCTGAGCTAGGTTCGTTCTTCCAAACTTTAGGTGGTACGTATTGAGTTGTCATTGTCGTTCCTTATTCGGATTGCGTTCAATACTATTATTGGGTCACTTTAGTCGATAAAAACCCTAAGTAACAAACTGCCTATAGAACGCTTAGTTATTGAAAATTGGTAAAGGGTATAAGGGCGAGGTGCCGTGTTCGACAAGATGGTCGGCGAAGAAGTAGCGAGTAAAGCAATGATGAGAAATGCTTACTCGCTGTCGAGATTACTGCTGTTTTAAATCGGCTAGGGCATCATGCAATGATGGCAGGATCTGGTGGCCAAGGGCGATCACATCCTCACTAGGTTCAAGCAGATCTGGGATTTGATAGGTATTCATTCGCGCTGCCACTGCACTACGTACACCATTGTTTGAGTCTTCAAACGCGAGACACTTAGTCGGGTCTACTCCCAAACGCGTTGCGGCGAGTAGGTAAATCTCTGGGTCAGGTTTGCCATGTGACACTTCGCAACCACAAGTCAGGCTATCAAAATACTTATCGAGACCTGCCAGTTTAAGCTTAAAAGTGGCGACATCCTTATGTGTTGAAGTGGCGACAGCCGTTGGAATCTTGTTGCTTTTTAGCCACTCAAGTAGCTCTATAACGCCATCTTTGACAGGTATTGCCTGATGCTTGACGATAGCGTTGTAGTTGACTCGCCACTCATCGTGTACGGTTTGGTAGTGCTCCCCATAAGCGTGACGAAAGATCTTCTCAATCGTTGCAGAGTTACAACCAATAATCGATCGGTAAACCTCTTCATGGAAAGGTTGATGGGTTGTAGCGCAGGCCTGTTTGAAGACGCGCATACAGACACGTTCAGTGTCGAGTAGAAGGCCATCCATATCGAAGATAGCGGCTTGATAATTCATGTGACAACTTATTAAACATGGAAGTAACTGCGTTGATTCTGGCACAATTAGCCAAGTGAGTAAAAGAGCATATCAATGATATCTCGACAATTTTAATCGTCTTCGCTGGGGCGATTTGTTTTGTAAATGGCTAGAAGTGGTTGGTTAATCTGCCCTTATCGGTGACAAACAATGCTAAGTTTGCGTACTTTTCGAATGTGAACAACAGTTCGTTTGAGAAGTTAATTTGTCCGCCATTATTTAGTACACTGGCAACACAACAATCTATAACAGAGAGATAGAGTCATGAGCAACAAAGTCGCCTTCATCGGATTAGGAGTGATGGGCTATCCAATGGCGGGTTATCTTAGCAAAGCGGGAAACCAGACTAAGGTGTATAACCGCACATCGGCTAAGGCAGAGCGTTGGGCTGAAGAGTATCAAGGAACAGCGTGTGCAACACCGAGAGAAGCCGCGCAAGATTGCGATGTGGTTTTTGTCTGTGTTGGTAACGATGATGACGTGCGCAGCGTTGTTTACGGTGAAGATGGTATCTTGGCAGGGCTAAAACCAGGAGCAGTATTGGTTGATCATACGACGACGTCGGCAGAGTTGGCGATTGAGTTGGCAGATGCGGCGAATGAGAATGGAAATGCCTTTATTGACGCCCCTGTTTCTGGTGGACAAGCAGGCGCAGAAAATGGCGTGTTGACCATCATGTGCGGTGGTGATCAGAGTGTATTTGATGCCGTATCTCCAGTGATGGATGCCTATGCGAAACAAGTCAGCTTGTTTGGTGAAAACGGGCAGGGTCAACGCTGTAAGATGGTTAACCAGATTTGTGTGGGTGCGGTATTGCAAGGCCTCAGCGAAGCCATTTTGCTTGCGCAGAAAACGGGTCTTGATGTTGAAAAAGTCGTTGATACTTTAAAGCATGGTGCTGCAGGATCATGGCAAATGGAGAATCGCGCGGTCACTATGGCTAACGATCAGTTTGATTTCGGCTTCGCCATCGATTGGATGCGTAAAGATCTTGGATTCTGTCTTAAAGAAGCAAAACGAGTTGGTATCGAGTTGCCTCTGACTAAAGATATTGACCAACGATACGCTCAACTGCAAAAAGATGGCTATGGCCGTATGGATACCTCTGTATTGATTAAAGCGCTAGGCAAAAATCAGTAAAAAATAAACAGCTCTTTGGTGTCAAACAGTCTAAAAAAATCGAAGCTTTTCATGGTTCACCCCTCATTGTTCCTACAGAGCTAAGCCAATAGAGAGGCGCTATATGCACCTCTTTTCCTATTTGGTTTCATCAATAAATTTAGTGTAGGTTTTGCAGGATTGCCAAATTTTATCTTCAGCAAATAGCGCGGATTGGAAAAGACGTTGAGGACGGTTGGGTTGGATTCGCAACAGCAAAGAGGGCTCACCACAGTGAGCCCTCTTTGGCATGATGTTTTAGTGTTCGATCACTACGTTTAGATCAAAGGGCAGCGTTGGTTTGAACAACGAGTTTACCGAAGTTTTTTCCTTCCAGCAGGCCGATAAAGGCTTGTGGTGCGTTTTCTAGACCTTCGACCAGATGCTCGCGGTAGTGAATTTTGCCTTCAGCTAGCCATTGCCCCATGTCTGCTGCAAATTCGCCATAGCGGTGAGCGTAGTCGTCAAAAATGATAAAGCCTTGCATTTTAATGCGTTTGATCAGCAGTTGAGCCATTAGCATTGACATGCGGTCTGGCCCAGCAGGCAATTCTGTCGCGTTGTACTGAGAAATTAACCCACATAGAGGAACACGAGCGCTGGTATTTAGTAGAGGCATTACTGCATCAAATACTTTGCCGCCAACGTTCTCGAAATAGATATCAATACCCTTATCACACACCTTTGCTAGCTGCTCGGCGAAATCGTCGGCCTTATGATCAATACATTCATCAAAGCCTAACTGTTCTTTTGCGTAACGGCATTTTTCTTCACCACCAGCGACACCGATAACTCGACAGCCTTTTAACTTACCAATCTGGCCAACCATAGAGCCCACTGCGCCAGTCGCAGCCGCAACGACAAGAGTTTCTCCCGCTTTAGGCTGACCAATGTCTAGCAGCCCCATGTAAGCGGTGAAGCCTGGCATGCCCATAACGCCTAACGCATAAGATGGATGAGAAGGTGCTTTACCCATCTTAATGAGACCTTCTCCATTTGAAATGCCGTAGTCCTGCCAACCGGTAAAGGCGAGAACCCATTCACCGACTTCAAAGTCAGGGTGGTTGGATTGCTCTACCTGACAAACGCTACCGCCAACCATCACTTCACCCAAAGCGACAGGATCGGCGTAAGATTTAGCATCGCTCATACGTCCACGCATGTAGGGATCAAGAGAAAGGTAAACACTGCGAAGTAGCATTTCTCCTTCGGCAGGTGTTGGTTTATCGACATTCTCAAGACGGAAGTTACTGTCGACCGGAGCACCTACCGGTCTTGAAGCGAGGACAATGCGGCGATTCGTTGAATTAGTCATGGGTAGTTCCTTATTATTAGACCAGTCGTCTAGTTGATGTTTCAAAAAATCCCGCCGTGTAAAGTGGCGGGTATTATTAGTTGTTTAAAAGTTGTTGAGTCGCAATGTAGCAAGATTCCAGATTGCGGCCATCTTGATGCAATTTGTTCAATAAACTTGCCCCAAGCCATTGCTGATAGAGCTGACGTGCCATTTGATCCGCATCACGACAGTGAATTGAGCCATCTTCAATACCAGATTGAATGCATTTGGCCAGCATCTGAACTATCTTTTCTGCACCGGACGCCAATTTCGACCTCATAGGCTCTGATAAATCCGCTACTTCAGCACTTAGCTTTACCACCAAACACTTATTGGCGTTACACATCCCGTTGTCGACATCTAACCAGCGCGAAAAATAATCTAGCAGGCGTTCGCGGCCTGTTGTCTTGTCATGCGACAATAAGTCACCGACTCGTGTCAGATAAGTTTTGAAATACTCTTCAATAAGCGCTTCTCCAAACTGTTCTTTTGATTTGAAGTAGTGATAGAAAGAACCTTTAGGTACATCTGCACTTTTAAGCAATTCAGATAGGCCAACCGCAGTAAAGCCTTTAGCCACGACCAATTGGTAGCCGACTTCGAGTATGTGTTGACGAGTGTCTTGGGTTTTAGCGTTCATGGCGCTACTATAATTTAAATTAGACCAGTCGTCTAGTTTTTGTTTTTCGCGACATAACCATGGACTGGCTAAGAGAATGATCGAACGAACAGGCGGAACCTAGATTAACTTGATGAGAAGACACAGGCTACCGTTGGTAGCCTGCGTTAAGCCACTTAAACGAGCTCGTAACTGATTTCGAAAAGGGTGTCTGTATTAGGGTAAATCTCCCTAATCAGTGCTTTGAGTTTTGGTAGTTCAATCGATTCCTGCTCGGCATGGAACTCGTTGATATCATCAAAGTGGAGGGGGGTAACCGACAGTATCTTAATGTTGCAGACTTTTTGGTCAGTTTCTAAGGTGTACACCTCCACTTCCGTTCCTGGAACATAATGGGACTCAGACTCATCACGGATGGTAATGGTCTTTTTTCCCGCCGTGATCAACGGAGTCAGAAACTCAAAAAAGGTAATTTTAGTTGGTGCGTTCATCAATTATCCTTTTGTTGGCGTTTGTGTTTTGGCACATAGTTTAAGATAGAAATCGGCACTGGCTTACGAGGCTCAAAACCTTCAATTTCACGGCGCTCAATCAAGTGACCTAAACGAGATTCGATCATGCAAAGGTTCTTGAAGTTATCTTTCGAGACAAATGAAATCGCTTCGCCTTGCGCATCCGCACGACCTGTACGACCAATGCGATGAACATACTCGTCTGCTGGGAATGGCAGATCATAGTTAATGACTCTCGATAGCCCTTCAATATCAATACCGCGAGCGCCGACGCCTGTCGCAATCATGTATTTAATTTTGCCTGCTTTGAAGTCAGCGAGTAGTTGTGAACGCACCGCCTGACTTCGGCCACTGTGAAACGCTTCAGCAATGATGCCGCGCTTTTCAAGCTGCGACGCCAGCTTGGCTGCGCCATGTTTAGTTTCGATAAAAATCAGCGCCTGATCCCAGTCATTCTCATGGATCAGATGACTCAGCAGCGCTGATTTTCTGTCTTTGTCTACCGTTATCAGCCATTGCTCAATGTTTTTCTTTGATGCTTGGTTGGCCGCAATAGAGATTTCATACGGGTCATGAACCGCGGTTTTAGCCAGATCGCGCACCTTGTTCGACAGGGTCGCCGAAAACAGAAGATGCTGAATATCGGTAGGCAAACGATCGAGAATCTTGTTGATGTCTTCAATGAAGCCCATGTCGAGCATTCGGTCTGCTTCATCGAGTACCAGCACTTCGACTTCATCGAAATGCACTGCGCGTTTGCCATACATATCAATTAGGCGGCCTGGTGTTGCAACCAGAATATCGACACCATCGATTAATGCTTGTTTCTGGCTACTCTCATCGACGCCACCGTACATAGCGAGAGAGGTGAGAGACAGATTCTTACTATAATCTTGTACCTTTTGCTCAACTTGCATTGCAAGCTCACGGGTAGGAGCAAGGATGAGAGCGCGAATGCGTTTCTTACGCTGGGTTTGCCCTTGACTGAGCTTTTGTAAAATTGGCAGAACAAAGCTGGCGGTTTTACCGGTTCCCGTCTGTGCCGCAGCGATAAGGTCATCACCACGTAAGATCACTGGAATCGCTTGTTGTTGAATTGTAGTTGGCTTGCTGTAGCCAAGTTGAGAAATCACGTCGGTGATCGGTTGGCTCAGGCCAAGTTTGGAGAATGGCATGGTTACACTCAGGTTTTTTGTCGTAGTGGGCGTTTACCCCATAATTGACGCTGAGTGTAGCATGAAGTGAGTTATTTTGATTAGCTTTGTTTCTCTCGCTTTACCGCTTCTAAGCAAGGATTTCAGTGGTTATCTCTGTTTTGACTGAATTCGCGATGAAGCAGTGTTGATGAGCAAGGTGATGGAGTTTTTGCAACTGCTCAAACGTTGGTTGCTTGTCTCCAACGAAAATGATGTCGGGCCGCAGAATCACTTGTGTCACGGAGCTTCTTCCTTGAGAGTCTTCTTCCATATAACCAACAGCGTGATCGATGTACTGGTCGATCACGTAGCGCTGTTTGGCGGCTATGCCAAGGAAAGTTAGCATGTGACAGCTGGAGATCGCAGCGATATACGCCTCTTCAGGATCAACATTTTCCGCCACTGAAAAGGGTAGGGGGACAACATGAGGTGAAGACGAGGCGGGAACAACAATTCCGCCATCAAACTCCCAAGTGTGGCCACGGCTGTATTGATTGTCGTTAAAGGGCTCTTGCTCGCCACGTTGCCATTTAACCGTAGCAGTGTAATCAGACATATTTGAACATTCCTTGTAGGCTGGCTTTAAGACATTGTCTTACACTGATTAGGTTGAGGTCTGAACCCTTAGATAACAAAAGCCTGACTAGACTCACAGCATTGACGGTTTCTAGTCCGCGCAGTGAGTCCTGTCTGCGAGCTAAAACTCGGCCGGTGCTGAAAAGGTTAGTCTCTCTTTGCTATAAGGGTGGTCAAACTCCAACCGCTCTGCGTGTAGATGTAAGCGATCTGCTTTTTCACCATACAATCCATCACCGACCATAGGCAGGTTTAGTCCGAGATGGTGTGCACAGTGAACCCTAAGTTGGTGAGTGCGTCCAGTTTTCGGATAGAGGTAGAGCTTGCTTCGTCCGTCAGTGGTGTTCATTTTTTCCCAGTAAGTTTCAGCGGGTTTGCCATGCTCAAAACAGACCAGTTGGCGAGGGCGGTCAACGGGATCTCCTCGCATTGGTAGAGTAATCTGGCCGCTCTCTTGGTCAACACTACCCTCGAGCAAAGCGACATAGCGCTTGTGTACGCTGCGGGAGATAAACTGTTTCTGGAGGCTTTTGTTGGCGCGTTTAGTGAGTGCAAAAACCAGCAATCCCGATGTGGCCATATCCAATCGATGGATGACAAATGGTCCTTCTGCGTCGGGATAACGCATTTGTAAGCGTGTATAGGCAGAGTCTGAGATGGTCTTGCCTGGCACTGATAGTAGGCCCGAAGGTTTGTTTACGACGACTAATGCTTCGTCTTCGTATAAGATTTCCAACTCTTTGTCTTGTGCCCAGCTCTCTTCCAGTGGGTTGTCGTCAACCAGCAAGCCTTGCAACATGTGGCCTAATATTGGCTGGCACTTGCTATTGCATGATGGATAGAACTTTGCGTGCTGTCGAATTTCCGATTTTGGAGAGACTCCCCACCAGAATTCCGCCAGCGCTAATGGTTTGAAGTTGTGCTTAAAGGCGTAATGTAACAACTTTGGTGCCGCACATTCGCCTGCTCCTGCGGGAGGAGTCGGGCTCGTCGTCGGTGCAAAGATTGCAGATAGAGACTGTTGTTGTCCATGTGCATTAAGAAAACGGTATTGATTGAACAGTTTATTTTGCAGGGTATTGGACAACTGTTTTCTCTGTTGCTTGAGCTGTTCTAGTGACGTCTGCAAGACATCAAGCTCTGCTGTGATCGCCGCGATTCTTTCTTCCCACTCTAACTTGAGGTATTTGAGTTTGTTTTTTTCAGCGACACTCTCTTTGCCTAACGCTACTAACAGCGCATCGAGCTCCGCTTTACTTAATGTTTGTTCGCCGCGTTCGCGTTGCATTTTACGCGCTGCTCGGCCAGCAATAATGGCTTGACGCTGCTGATGTTCTTCGCTCTGATAGTCTTGCTGTAATTGACTTAACGTCTGTTTAAGCTCTATAAAGCGGGGGTTGGATTGCTGCTGGGTAACCGCACTATTGATCTCAGTTATATTAGCCAGATCTGAACGAAAGAAACTTTCCTCTGCCAGCATATCAAACACCGGTGGTACAAAGCCTGGTAGTAGGTTTTGGTCTGCGATCTTGCCAGAAAAAGCAGAGAGATAACCAATTTCACCTAGAGGAGACTTAACCAGTAGAACGCCAAACATTTTACCCGTTCCTGCTGCATCACCATCGATGCCAAAGTTATGTTGCCATTGCTTCTGGGTCGTCAAGTGTTGTTGCAGTTGCTCAGCCGCTAACACGCACAATGGGTGCGGTTGATAATAAAACGGAAAGGTAAATTTCTCTGGTAGTGAATAATGTGCGATATCAGTGGAGAAACGGGTAAATAGATCTTGAGGGTGGTGCATTAGGGTATTCACTACAGGTAAAAACAACTGGCGTGATTTTACCTGTTTGTGTCTGGAATGCTAGCGCAGTGAGAGGCTAGCGGATGTAATTGATATTCGCACTGACGTACCAATGTTGCACTGTACCGTCGGGTCTTTCGATCCAAACGTCATTATCAAGGAACTTAACTCGACCATTGACCGAGAGCGATAATTTGTTGTCATCAACCTTAGTCACAGTAATAAATGGGTCAGATGTGATCAAAAAAGGTTCTGAGTCTGAGACGCTGGCTGATTGATCGATGAGGAAGAAGTGGTTCAATTTACCGGCTTGAGGATCGGTTGATATCGCTTTGTGACCGACCAATTTGTAGCCACCACCAATTGATTGATTAAGGATTTCGTTGCCGAGACGAACATGGGTAGGAATGAACACCCATGCTAGTACGAGTGCGATCGTGATGATGAGTATACTCAGTGACAGTTTGACTTTAGACATTTTCAGTCGCTTTTGGAATCGGAACAGGAGGCCATGTTATCACAATCGAAGTGCGGTTTTTTGCTTTGAACCTATCCGGCTAAACAATTCACGACTTCGATTCTTGTGAGATTGTTGTCTTTTTTGCAATAATTGACCGTTAGATGACCTTGAATATTACAGAGTGACAAGATGGCGAATTGGGAAGGAGTCAGTGAGTTTGTCGCGGTGGCGGAAACACACTCATTTACGGCGGCGGCAAACAAACTGGCGACTTCAGTTGCGCAGGTCAGCCGTCGCATTTCTACGCTAGAGGAACGTTTGGCCGTTAAGCTATTTAACAGGACGACTCGCAAAGTCACCCTCACCGAAGCTGGGCATGTTTACTTCCAGCAATGTAAGCATCTTGTGGAGGGGTTAGAATTGGCTGAACTGGCGGTTACTCAGATGCAGTCAACGCCGAAGGGATTGTTAAAAGTGACCGCCCCAGTCACCTTCGGTGAGCAAAATTTAGCGCCTTTGTTGCATCAGTTTCTGGAACAGTACCCACAGGTCGATCTGGAGCTTATGTTGACCAACCAGAAGCTGGATCTTATTGAGATGGGCTTTGATGTGGCGATTCGCCTTGGTCGTCTACAAGATTCGAGTTTGATCGCAAAACGTCTCTCAAGTCGGCAGTTATACGTTTGTGCTAGCCCGAGCTACCTAGACAGATATGGAGAGCCTTATACATTATCTGAGTTAGCTCGCCATCAGTGCCTTGTGGGGTCAGTAGACTACTGGCGCTTTAGGGATGCAAAGAGCGAAAAATCAATACGCGTTACAGGCCGAATTCACTGCAATTCAGGCTATGCGCTGCTTGATGCGGCGAAACGAGGGCTAGGTTTAGTTCAACTGCCCGACCACTATGTTCAACACGCTTTGGATGAGGGTGATTTGATCGAAGTATTGACGGAGTATCGAGATGAACGCGAAGGTATTTGGGCGCTTTATCCGCAAAACAGAAACCTATCGCCTAAAGTTCGGTTGTTGATTGATTTTCTCGCGGAGAAGTTGGTCTGACGGTTCACTAATGAACAGATTGAGGGAGAAATTCCCTCAATCTATATCCCGGTTAGTTGTCATGCTGTTCCGCATCTTGGCGTTTAATCACTTTGTGACCGTCTTCTGCAACGCCTTGTTTCCAATAACTACTGATGTAGATATTTTCTCTTTCTACCTGTCTTTCATTTCTAAAGTACTGGCGTAGCCCTCGCATAGAGTCAAACTCACACGCGCACCAAACGGAAGTTTTACCTGCATGCCAAGGTAAAGAACGTACTGTGTCGACTAGCGATTCGTTTGCGAAAATCCATTTAACGTCAAAGTGACTTGGCGTCTCAATAGGCTGAATATCGAGCTCTGAAATAACCTTGATCACAGCATAGCCTTTTGCATCATGCGGCAAACGGCGGATCTTAGCGGATAGTGCTGGCAGTGCGGTCATATCGGCGGTCATAAAAAACCAGTCCGCTTCTGTATTCATATCTTGAATCGAACCTGGACCCGCAATAGAAATGCGTTCACCCACTTTGGCACTCATTGCCCATCGAGCGGCAAATCCGCACTGTAGATCCTCAGTAATATGTTTAACAAAATCGACTTCAATCAATCCGTTATCGGCGTCAAAGCGGCGGATGGTGTAAGTGCGCATGATAGGGCGATCGCCTTCGCTCATCGTGGTGAGATCAGTGCCACCTGATGGTGTAAACAGTAACTTGATGTAGCTACCTTCACAATCGGCAGGGAATTCAACAAGCGCATCACTCTGAAGAGTAATGCGCTGCATGTTGGGAGTGATGGATTCAGTCGCTGAGATGGTTACTTGTCTTGGAGATGGCTTATTCATTTCTTACCCGATAATTGTTCGTATTCGCGTTTAAGATTAGCAGCACAATTTCAAGTTAGATAGCATCTTTAAGTAAATTTACATTCAGCCCAGCTAGATCATCGGCAGGGTTGAGGCGACGAGCAGTGTAGCCATCGCGATATTAAAGCTTCGAATACGAAGTGTACTGGTTAGCCAACGTTGTAGCTCACGTCCCGCCAGTATCCAAAAAGTACCAGAGGGAAAGTTCACGATTAAAAAGGTACTTGATATGATCATTAGTTCAAACCAACTTCCACCATTGCTATACAAGGTGACGGAACTGAGAGCCATTGACCAGCCTTTGGGGTTGACCCACTGAAAGCTTGCTGCGGCAAGAAAGCTCATTGGTCTAAAGTCATCAACTGTTGAGGCTCTACCACTTAACGCAATCTTAAGCGCCAAATAAGCCAGATAGGCCAAGCTGACGTATTTTAGTACGACATGCGCTGTTGGATAAGCTTCAAATATCTTGGTCAAGCCTAGGCCAACAAGCAATACCATAAACGCAAAGCCAACTGCTATCCCACACATGTGCGGAAGCGTGCGCATATAACCCACATTGGCTCCAGACGTCATCAACATGATGTTATTGGGGCCTGGGGTAAAGGTCGAGACAAAAGCAAATAAAATGAGAGCACTAAGTTGTTCAAATTCCATGAGAGTTCCTAATTGCAAAGTGATCGCAACAAAGTTGCGTGATGAGCTTCTCTTGACCGGTCAATGGCTATATTAGGTGGAAAAGTGAGCAATTTTGTGTTTTTATTCGAATCTAATTGGTTATTTGCACAATAAAGAGATGAAATGGATCGTTTTGACGAAAGGATATTGCACGAGCTCAAGTTAGACGGAAGAATCTCCAATGTTGAACTTGCGGAGCGTATTGGTTTATCGCCATCAGCGACGCTGCGACGGGTCCAGGAGTTGGAGAAGCAGCGAGTCATCAAAGGTTACCGTGTGATTCTGGATAACAGCCGCCTTGGTATCGGATTTATTGCTTATGTTTCAATCGGCTTAGCCAGCCACAGAAAACAGGCTCAGCAAGAGTTTGAACAGCATGTGCGTTTTGTCGATGAGGTGGTGGAATGCCACAACATTACGGGGGCCAACGAGTATTTACTCCGTGTAGAAACCAAGGATTTACCAAGTTATAAAAAGTTTCACGCCGATGTATTAGGTGAGTGTAGGCACGTTCAGTCGATTACCACCATGGTAGTGATGGACTCGCCTAAAGACAAACGTTAGCAATCAGTTTCATCTCGATAGGGCAGGTCTTCTTTGGCATGCCCTGTCACATTACTTCCATTATTTCGCCACTTAACCGTCATGGTTCAGCCATCAAAGCGTCACGCTGGCACATTAATTTATCTCGCATTAACCCATTCGAGCATGAAGCTCATTGAAAACTAAAAGGTAACGTAAGATGAAATTAGCAGTGGCAGCGTCTGCAGTATGTGCAGCATTGGTATCAGGATCTTCATTGGCAGCGACCGTGTACAAGGCAGAGGGTACCGAATTTCAAGTCGGTGGCCGTGTTGAGTTTAGAGGTGACTTTATCGGTACCTCAAAGGGGGCTGAAATTCAGGGCACGATGGATGACAGTACCCGTGCTCGTCTGAATTTAAAAGGGAAGTCTGAAATAGCCCAAGGCATGACAGCATTTGGCGTGTACGAAGCAGAGCAAGACACAGGTAAAGACGAATTTGAAAACCGCTATATGTACGCAGGAGTCGATTTTGATGGTCATGCCTTATCGTTCGGTCGTCAAGATATGGCGTCTGTCATTGTCTCTGATCTAACGGACATCACGGAATTCTCTGGGATCCAGCAAGTCAATAATTCATCAAGCGACAAGCAGGACAGTGTGGTTGCGTATCGCGGAGCATTTGAATCTTTCAAACTACAGGCGACCTACCAAGCCAATAGTGAAGAAGACACCGATGGCTATGGTATTTCCGGGATCTATTCTGCGCCGTTTGGGTTGGATATTGGTTTGGCATTTTCGGCCGCAGATCTAGGTAAAGGGCTAGGCAGCCAATCACAAGTGCTTGGTGGTCTCGGTTATACGCTCGACAATCTTTATCTTGGTGCCACTTACTCTATTGGTGATCTTGATGATAAAGCGACAGGGACGAACGACAAAGAGTTCACCGCCTTAGAAGTGGTGGCTCAATACAAGTTTACCAAGCAGCTTTCTGCTGCGTTGCTTTACACCAATCAGGAGAACAAGCAAGCAAATGGCAGTAAATATGATGATACTGATGGTGTAGAGCTGGTCGGTTATTACAAATTCAACAGTAATTTCCGTACCTATGTTTCTTACTACTCTAATGGCGTAACGTCGACGGATACGAACGCCGACGGATTCAAGGATACGGGTGAAGATACCTTACGCCTTGGTGTTCGCTACGATTTTTAATCGCAGAGTTGCCTGAAAATTCTGTGGTAATGGCCAAGCTCAGCTTGGCCTTTTTTGGCTAAGTATCCTAGTTTAATATAACTTTTAAAGTCATCTGAATGTATATGCTCTATAGTCGGTTTGCATATAATGGCGTCTGAACCTAGAGTATTGGTCAGGACATACTGCTGCCGAAAAAGCACCTCACTCCAGTCAGACACTATTACTTGAAATGCTTTAAGTCCCTTTTTAGCCAATGCGAGCTTATAACAAACAAGGGCGAGCTTAGACTGACTAAGAGTGAATTATGCAGCCATCATTAAATAATTTTTCGATCCGAACTCAGGTTTTGTTACCTGTTCTTTTTACCGCCCTAGCACTGATTATTGCGTTACTTATCACCAAGAGAAGCATTCAAGCGGAAGAAGCCGTGGTCAATGAAATCATCGAATCACTGATGTTTTATACCGAAACGTTGGACGAGCTTGACGAAGAGGTATACACACTCAGACTCAATGTGTTAAACGTTATCTATGGTAGTGAAGATCAGAGCGATTTCCCTATCAAATTGGATCATGGAAGGTCCGCTATTGAGGCAAAACTAACCCTGATTGATCAACGGGGAACATTTATCGAACAGGTGAAACCGGTTCGCGATGCGCTGAAAAACTATATTGCGCAGTCTGAGCGAGTGGTGGAACTTACAAACGCGAAAGAGTTAGGGCAGGTGAGTAGAGAGGAGTATAACGACTTTCTTAGCAATTATCGTCAAGCAGGCGATGAGATGGTGATTGTGGCTGATCAGCTTTCCCAACAAATTGCGACGTTCGCAAGTGAGTTTGTCGAGATGAGAGCGGCGCAGAATGTAAAAGTAAAACGACTGACGCTTATTTTGCTCCCTTCGGTATTCGGCATATCGCTTTATGTCGCATGGGTTCTGTCTGGCATGATCGTTCGCCCAATACTCAACCTGCAAAATGTCATGCGTCAGTTAGCACAAGGTGACTTAACAGTTCGAGCTGACGCAAAGGGTAAAAACGAAATCTCAAAGCTAATCAATGACGTTAATCTAACGGCGAAGCAATTCCATTCGATCGTCGGTACCTTAACGAACATCAGTGACGAAGTTGCCAGTGCCTCGACAGTATTGGCTAAGGTTATGACCCAATCAGAATCCAATGCAGAGAAAGAACTGTCAGAAATCGAACAAATTGTTTCTGCTGTCAAAGAGCTATCAAGTGCTGCCGACAATGTCAGTGCTAATGCTCAGCAGGCTGGTCTAACGGCCCAAGAAGCCGATACGTTGGCAAAGTCTGGGCAACAAGTATTTGAGCTGAGTCATGCGGAAGGTGTGAAAATGGGCAAAGTACTCAATGACGCAGCGAACGTTATTATGACTCTGAAGTCTCAATCTGAGCGCGTCAATGACGTGATTGAAGTGATTCGCGGTGTCTCCGAGCAGACCAACTTACTGGCGTTGAATGCAGCTATAGAAGCGGCGCGAGCAGGAGAAACTGGGCGTGGTTTTGCTGTTGTCGCAGATGAAGTACGAAAATTGGCGGCGACAACACAAGACTCCACGGTAGAGATTCAAACCATCATTGAAGAACTACAGAAACAGTCGAATCTTGCCAATGAAAGCATGCAAAAAAGCTTGGATATGCTAGACAAAAGTAGCCAACTTACTAATCAGGCTAACGGTGCATTGCATGGTATTACGCAAACTATCACCAGTATTAATGCCGTCAATGCGCAGGTGGCAACAGCGGCGGAACAACAGTCTCACGTTACCCAAGAAATCAACGGCAACATGGCGAATATGTCCCAGTTGGTGAATCAAAACGTGTTAGGGATTTCTCAAAGCGCCACCGCAAGTGAAGCGCTTTCTGATCTCGCAGAGAAACAAAAACAACATTTGTCGTTCTTCAAGCTGTAGTTTTTGGGCTTTCTAAGTAAATAATCACGTATTTTTTTACTCAAGAGGCGAAAAATCGTTGAGCTCTACACCACTGTTTTTAACCAAAACGAGACATCGAGTCGAACATTTAGTTTAAAGGTTGGTTTAATTGCCTACGTAAAGGATTGCGCAAACGTTTGTGTGGCTGTTATTAAGTGTTTGTTTTGAAAAGATAATTGGTGTTTTAGGCGTGAGTTGCAGTCGGCTAGGTATGCAACTTAACCGAACTGTAGCATAAAAATTTTGAAAATATCAGTCTTGCGAGAAATAAATCGCGACCTATAATGCTGAAAACCGGAGCGTCTGCCAACGCTCCGGTTTTTTTGTGTCCGAAACTCAGTAAAACGTCTGCCAACGTTTACCGAAAACGCACGACACGTAAATTTGCTTACAGGAAAATTTATCATGCGTATCGAACAAGAACTTAAGTTAGGCTTTAAAGATGTACTATTCCGCCCGAAGCGTTCTACTCTTAAAAGTCGTTCTCAAGTTGAGTTAACCCGCGAGTTTACATTCAAGCATAGCGGTCGTCAATGGTCTGGTACTCCAGTCATTGCTGCCAATATGGACTCGGTAGGTAGCTTCGAAATGGCAAAGGCGCTCGCTGAACACGGTGTTATGACAGCTGTTCATAAACACTACTCAGTAGAACAGTGGGCTGAGTTTGTAGAATCTGCGGACCAAAAAACATTAAACAATGTGTTTGTTTCTACTGGTACTTCTGATGCTGATTTCGAAAAAACCAAAGAGATCATGGCACTTTCAGAAGAACTTATCTTCATCTGTATCGACATCGCAAATGGTTACTCAGAGCATTTAGTTGAGTACGTAGAAAGAGTACGTGCGGCATTCCCAAACAAAGTGATCTCTGCTGGTAACGTTGTGACAGGTGATATGTGTGAAGAGTTGATTCTTGCTGGCGCGGACATTGTGAAAGTGGGTATCGGCCCTGGTTCAGTATGTACAACACGCGTGAAAACGGGTGTTGGCTACCCACAACTTTCAGCAATCATTGAGTGTGGTGATGCGGCGCACGGCCTTGGCGGTATGATCATCGGTGACGGTGGCTGTTCATGTGCGGGTGATGTGGCGAAAGCGTTTGGCGGCGGCGCAGACTTCGTTATGTTAGGCGGTATGCTTGCAGGTCATGAAGAGTCAGGAGGCGAAATCATCGAGAAAGATGGCGAAACCTTCATGAAATTCTACGGCATGTCTTCTCAGTCGGCGATGGACAAGCACTCAGGTGGTGTGGCTAAGTACCGCGCAGCTGAAGGTAAAACCGTACTATTGCCATTCCGTGGCAGTGTTCACGGCACTATCTCAGACATCCTAGGTGGTGTACGTTCAACTTGTACATACGTAGGCGCAGCAAAGCTTAAAGAGCTAACCAAGCGTACCACGTTCATCCGCGTACAAGAGCAAGAGAACAACGTATTCGGTAAAGAGAAGTAAGCCAATACTTCGAAAAAGACGAATAATCGAGAGCCGCTGATTGCGGCTCTTTTATTGCCTGAAATTTGGGGAGTGTCTACAAAGTGTCTACACCTGAGACATTTTTGCTTCGCGCCACTCTTCAGATTTGCATAAAAACTCATCAATTATTCAAGTCCAAGAGCAGCAAGCGGGTTCATGTCTAATGTTTCAGAAAGGGGTGTAGCACTCTTCATACATTAAGCCGGAGCATGGCTTGTAGATCTCTTCATAAAGCGCCTTGGAGATGGGTACTGAACGGTTCTTCTTGGTTTTAGTATTGGTATAGGTGATCTTGTATTTGCTGAGCTGGCTTCCACGCAGTTTTGCCGCTTCATTCCACCGCGCACCTGTGGCTAAGCATATTTTTACTATTTTGGGCATGTCTCCACGCTGATGCTGGCCAACCAGCTCGAGCAGTAGGGGAAGCTTCTCTTTAGGAATAAAAGCCATCTCTCGTTCTGCTACTTTGAATGGCTTGAGTTCTTCTAGAGGGTGGGGGAGGTTCCATTCACCGAGTTCTTTTAGCTTACTGAAAACCGCCTTAAAGCGCGCTAACTCCGAATTGAGGGTAGAAACACTTGGAGCGCCTTTTTGCCAGCGGTCATCAACAAAGTTGATTTGGCCAGCCATCCTCAAGCTACGAAACTCAGCGTATTGCTTGGCGTTAAATAAGGAAGCTGGCGGGTCACCCATGGCTTTAACCATATGGTTAAACTTTTGGTAGATGACTTCGCCGTTGGTGAGCGTTCGGCCGTAGTGGCTGAACCAGGTATCCACAACATCAGACAGCCGCCTGTGATCACTACTCATTCCAAGCCAGGGCTTTTGATCCACTTCTTTCATTGTGAACTTCTCAAACCCGACAGCCTCACCTTTGGTGGCAAAGCGTCTGCGAACGCGTTTCCCATTGCGTCCATTAGGGTAGCAGTCACATATCCATGGTTTGATTGAACCATCTTTTAAGTTACGGATAGACATAATATGATTTCTTTGTGCTGTATATGTATACAGTCTATTCCGTGTAAAAACGTAGCACAATGTTTAGTAGTGCACAGATTGCACACATTGGTTTGATTTGTAGCCTGTTAACTTAGCGAACAATGGTAATTTATGATTAAGTCGGTAGAATGTGCCGGCTAAGTTTTTTATGAGTAGTTTGAATGACAGTTAAAGCGATAGATTTGTTTGCCGGCGCCGGTGGTTTCACACTTTCTGCTATCGAGGCAGGGGTAGACGTGCTCGCAGCGATCGAATTTGATAAGGCGGCTGCTCATACCTACAAAGAAAACTTTATTAATACTCGCAAGCTGAATATTGATTTAAGAGCTGGCCCAGAAGATGGTGACATTAATAATGTTCAGCCGTTAGAGCTTCGAAATTCACTTGGGTTAGAGAAAGGTGAGCTGGATTTGATTCTAGGTGGACCACCGTGTCAGGGCTTTTCTACCCACCGAATTAATAACGCTGGTGTTAACGACCCGCGTAATGCGCTGCTATTGAGATATTTTGAGTTTGTCAATGAGTTCAAACCAAAAGCCTTCTTGGTTGAAAATGTCTCAGGTTTGTTGTGGAAACGCCACGAAGAATTTTTAAACAAATTTCTATCGTTAGCACAGAAAGCTGGTTACGTAATTAAGTTTTGCAACGCAGTAAACGCAAAGGATTATGGAGTTCCACAGAATAGAAAGCGTGTGTTTATCTATGGAGTACGAAAAGACTTAGATTGTAGGAGTGTCGACTTTCCTCCCCAGCCAACTCATTTTTCTCCCACGTCTGAGAAAAAGCCTAACTGGGAAACTGCATCTAGTGTTTTTGACAAAGTGCCCCTAGAGCTTTATGAGAAATACTGGCAAGAATACTTCATAAAAAAGACTAAGCTCAGCAGAGAGCAGACTTTCGAATTACTATCCAGTCTGACTTATGGTAACCCCTTCAAACAGAATGATATCTGCGATATTCATATGAAGCCTACAGACAAGATGGTGAGTCAGTTTAAAGATACTCCTCTAAACGGTAGTAGAGAGGATGCAGGCGAAAAGCATCAAAAAAAATGTCATTCAAACGGATACAAAGGGCATAAGGATGTTTATGGGCGAATTATGATTCACCTACCAAGTAATACAATCACGACTGGATGCAATAATCCTTCAAAAGGTCGATTTATGCACCCTTGGTTGCATCATGGTATGACCTTGAGGCATGCCGCTAGGCTGCAATCTTTCCCTGATTGGTTTGATTTTCATGGGAGTTCGACTGAAAAGGCTCGGCAAATAGGAAATGCGGTCCCTCCATTACTCGGTAAAGTACTGATAAGTGATATATGCAGTAGATTGAAGTAAATAAAGTGCCTACAATGTTAGGCACTTTTTTTATGTCTAAGATATTGAGATTGGGTTACAAATGGCTCAAATGAATGTAAGCGCTAGGGCTGTCGACATGCTAGGAAGGCAGCAAATAGCGGGTATCCCAACAGCTATACATGAGTTATTCAAAAATGCTCATGATGCATATGCCACCCACGCAGAAATCGACTACTTCCAAGATCAAAACCTTGTTACCCTCCGAGATGACGGTATTGGGATGACCGAGGAAGACTTTAACAAGAAGTGGTTGACCATCGGTACTTCAAGTAAGTTTGGGGTTAATAGAAAATCCGATTACATTCCTGAAGGAATGTCTGAGCGCAAGCTCATGGGCGAAAAAGGCATCGGACGACTGGCAATTGCTTCCATAGGTAGACAGGTGCTTGTGCTTAGTCGTGCAGAACGTGAAGACGGTATGCATGATATGGTTGTGGCACTTATCCATTGGAGTCAATTCGAAATTCCCGACATTGGGATTTCGGAAATTGTCATTCCTACTCGTACGTTTCCTGAAGGAAAGTTACCGTCTTCGCAAGATATACAGTCGATGGCTAATGAACTAGTTGAGCACTTAAAAAGCCTCGGCGACGCTATTCCCGCTTCATATTTAGATCTAATCGAAGAAGACATTAAGTTGTTTTCTTTTTCTCCCGACGTGTTGTTTAAGAATCTACAAAAGAAATCTCAAAGCACTTGGGAAGAAGGGAAAAGAGAAGGGGATTCAGAGACTCCACTTCCCATGCTTGATGGTCTTGGACGAGGCACACACTTCATCATCATGCCTTGTGATGAAACTTTGGCTCTAGATGTCAAGCCTAACGACAAAGGGACCACAGAACTTCAGAAAATTCTAGTGGGCTTTTCTAACACTTTGTCATCAGACCACACTGAAGTATTGAAAACTAAATTTCGTTTGCATCAAGGAAATGCAGACCCGTCGGAGTTGATTGAGAAAGGCTTTTTTTCCAAAGAAGATACTCATGATGGAGACCACTTCATCCAAGGCGAGTTTGACGAGTTTGGTCAGTTTAAAGGCACAGTGTCTGTATATAAAGGAGAGCCTCAAGAGCATATTATCAATTGGAACGAAAACTATGGTTCAAAAACTAGGTGTGGTCCTTTCAAAATAAAGTTTACTTATCTACAGGGCGATCCTTCTGATAGCTTCGTCCCAACCGATTCTTATCAAGATATCAAAGATAAGCTAGATAAATACGGCGGACTATACCTGTATAAAGACGGTATTCGTGTTCTCCCTTATGGTAAACCAGAATTCGACTTTTTACGCTTTGAAGAAAGAAGAACGAGAAGAGCTTCTGATAACTTTTTCTCTTACAGGTTGATGTTTGGAGTCATTGAAATTGATCATGATATTAACAGTCGTCTTGTAGAGAAAGCTGGCAGGGAAGGCTTGATTGAGAATATTGCCTATCAAGAATTTAAGAATATTCTCATAAACTTTTTTATACAGTTAGCAAAAGACTTCTTTAGAGAAAACTCTGTGAATGACAGGTTTGCTGTTATTAAAAATGAGTTGAAAGAGGTAGCAATTGCACAAAAAGAATTAATAGCAAAAAGGAGGAAGCAAGTTTCCTACAAAAAGGAACAATTCAAGAAAGAAATAGATGAATTTTTCGAACGACTATCCAATGGATTCTACGTATCTGAAGTTGAGGCTATAAATTCTTTTGTGTATTCGGAACTTAAAAAATCTTCCGATAGCTGGGATGATAAAACGAAATATCATTTTATTTCCGATATTAGAGCCAATGTTTCTCAAAAGTGGAAGAATATCGATAGATTTATAAAAGTGACTAAACCAAATGTTGGACTCAGTAATACTGCAACCAAAGAGTGGGAATCTTACCTAAAGAACAAAGTTAAGCTTAGTGAAGACGTAATTGAGCCAGCTAAAAGAGAAGTTGATACTTTAGTAGCGGAATATATTTCTAAACACGGCTTGACTTTTTCTGTTCGTGAACGAGTAAATGAACTCGTCGAGGAAGAAAAAAAGTCCCTCAATAGAGCAATTTCTAGCTATAGAAATGAACTAAAAGAAGATGTAAGTAAAATAGATTCGGTTATAAAAGAGAAAGCGAGAGCGAAATCTAACGAATATACACATGCGTTGGCTGAAGTAATGACAGCGATTAACTCGACAGCAATAGACACATACAGTCCTGAAGAGTCTATGGCGATGATATCGAATTGGGAGCAAAAGCTTGAGGATATTAACGACCAGACGGAAAGTTACTTCACCAAGTTGCGCGAAACAGTAGAACTTGTTCTAAACGATATCAAAGAAGAAGGGTCAAACTCAATTGATATCCTTACCGCTTTAGAAAATGAAAATGAGCAAGTGAAAGAGTCTTTAAATCAATACTATGAATTTGCTCAATTAGGAATGTCACTAGGCATTATTCAACATGAATTTAGCAGTACTGCACGCAATGTTAGAAACTCAATACGTTCACTCAAACCGTGGGCTGATAAAAACCCTAAGTTAGGTGGGCTTTACAAAAATATTAGCCATAGCTTTGAGCATTTAGACGGTTACTTAAAAATGTTTACCCCACTAAATCGCCGTTTATATCGTAGTAAGATTGACCTGTCAGGTAAAGAAATTGACAGCTATCTCAGAGACATTTTTGATGAGCGTTTAAAGCGACACAACATTAAGCTGCTTTCTACTAAAGAGTTTATTATTAAGACAACTCACGTATTTCCATCATCATTTTTACCAGTATTCATTAACGTAGTGGATAATGCAATTTATTGGTTAAACACTCAGATTGAAAGCGAAAATCAAGAGAAATCAATCACGTTAGATGTTAAAAACGACCAGTTGCTAATAAGTAACAATGGTCCTGCGATAGCGCTGATCGACAGAGAACGAATATTTGAATTTACTTTCTCTAGAAAGTTCAATGGTCGTGGTATGGGTTTATTTATTAGTAAAGAATCCCTTAATCATGAGGGATTTGACATTCAGTTAGCTAGTGGAGGTGCAGATGTCTCTCCATGTTTTGTTATAAGTGAAAAAAATACGGAGCAAGGGTGATGTCTGCATTTGAAAATCATTGTAGGGATATCGTTAATGACTATGTCCAAACTGTTCTGATTATAGATGATGGAGCTGGTTTAAATCGTGATATCTTAGATGTCGAAATCATTGAGCAGCCTGACGATACTAATGACCCTCTGGCTGCCACATTTGAACCAGATCATGAAGCAGAGGTCGATGAGCCTGAAGAAATTACTCATGGACTTAATACGCTAGATCTAACAAGCGCATTCTATGATTTGGGAGTTGTTGCGGGGATATACCAACCCAAGATTGTAGAGGATGAGCAACCAGAAGAGTTTGCTCTGAAAGCAGAAAAAGTGGTAGCTACTGCGGACATTGTAATTTTAGATTGGATGCTCGTTGATCATGACTCGACGTATAGTAAAGCTATTGTTAAACAAATCTTAGGTCAAGATAAACAGTCGGGAGGCAGGCTAAGAACAATAGTCATCTACACAGGAGAATCAAATCTTCATCAGATGAGAGATGAGCTGTGGAATTACCTCGAGGACATGAGCCTAAATAGAGATATTGAATATACAATTAGTAAAGAACATCTAAATATCGTCTTTTACAACAAAGATATTGCTATAAACGCTCTTAGACCCGTTTCAGAAAAACAACTGCCTCGAAAGGCTTTGGGAGAATTTGCTGTTCTTGTTGACGGGTTAGTTCCCGGTTTTGCGATGAAAGCCGCAACTACTGTCAGACAAAATACAGGAGCATTGTTAGCGAAATTTGATTCTAGCTTGGATGCAGGATATTTAGCCCATCGCTCATTACTGCCAAACCCAGAAGACTCTGAAGTCCTAATGCTTGAGAATTACGCCTCGTACTTGAGAAATATATTAGCTCTAGCTCAGGTTGATCGACAAACTCTTGGGTATCATAGGGTCAAGGATTGGGTAGAAGCTAAATACTCTACTCGTCACAAGAAAGCTAAAATTACGGGTGATTCTCACAAGGAAATTACCTTAAGCAAAGAAAACTTTTTAGAGTCATTTGAGCACGGGTTTACTGTAAATAGGAAAGGTTTGTTTAAAGCTATTCAGAAGCAGACAAGCGGCAAAAGAGCTAACGTGATAGTTAAGACTATTGCTAATCTAGAGCGCATTGTTGGTGCATTTGGTGAGAAAGAAGGGGCTACAGAGAAGTCTTCTCAAGCCCTATCCGCTTTAACTGCGTTTCGACGTACATATAAAGATATGAGAGTAGGCTATCCCTATCTGACGCAGGGGACTTTGATTAAGTCTGTAGAAGACGATAAATACTTTTTGTGTGTTATGCCCAAGTGTGACACTGCTCGGGTCAACAAAAAACGGAATTTCTTGTTTGCTAAATTGACTACAAACAACGGTGAGTATGACTTAATAGCCCCCGATATTACTCAGGGAGACTCGTATGTACATTTACAAACAAACTTAAAGTTCTATCAACTGGAAGATATAGAGTTTGATGCTAGAGGTGCAGCTAAAGTTGAAGCTTATGAAGATAGCGGGTTAGCTATATTTGAGTCTGTGCAAGGTGAAAAATATTATTGGATTGGTGACTTAGAAGACTTGGATATACAAAATAAAGTGTCTTCTTTAGTCGGTGATTTCAACAGAATTGGTGTAGATGAAGTAGAATGGGTAAGACGACGGAAACCTAATTAAATTTAGTGCAGGTCAAATAAAAAGCGGCTATGAGCCGCTTTCTTTTTCAAGAATTAAATCACTTTTTCAACCTACTACCGTCAGCGTGCCAGCACTATTTCTTACCACGAAATAGCCCTTGGTGCGTTACATGATTTCTGTCCATAACCTTCACGGTGCTACTTCTAGCGTTCGACAATTTTACTTAAAACATCCAAGTTAACTGTTAGGTTTATGTCTTTTTGCTACCAAGGTGAACTTATAGTCACTTGATTTAAAGAAGTTACGACTATATTCGAATACCGTGTCGTCGTGTAAGTAACTGCGAGTGCGTTTCTCAATGATCGGGTCGGTAGTGCTAATACCTAACAACTTCGCTATTTCATCAGGAGGTAGGATTGGCACTAATTCTTGTTCGCTTCGATCTATCACTAGCTTTTTTTGATTCTCGATAAACTCGTACTTTGATCCCTGCATTACTTGGTAGGTCAAATCAGGAAACATTTCTACTGGCATCCAAGTCTCTTCAACCGTGATTGGATTCTCATCAAGGAAACGTACACGCTTAACATAGAAAATGCGTTCACCTTCGTTGATATCTAAATGTTCAGCCATAGTGAGAGACGCAGATTGAATTTCAAAGGCCAATACATCGCTATGCGTGACACCTTCCAAATGTGCCCATTTTTCAGCGAAACTACTCTGCTGATAGATATCATAATTGACTTTGGTCTCTTTAACGTAGGTGCCACTGCCTTGAATACTCTCTAACTCTTCGTTCTCGATGAGCAGCTTTAATGCTTGGCGAACGGTGACTCGACTGGCAGAGAACTCTTTGCAAAGTTGAGCCTCGGTGGGAAGTGCCTCACCTACTTTGTAATCCTTGCTGATTATCTTTTCTCGAATGGCGTCAGCTATTTTGCGATACAGGGGCAGTCTTGCCATGTAAACCTCGAAAGTAATACAAAAGAGATAGGGGGCAACAGATTATGCTTCCCACAAGAAGCTTAATGATACGAATTAAAGCGCTGAATACAAGATACGGTTGATAAAGAGCAAGCGGGTAATACAAAAAAACTCCAAGCGAGGGGGGATCGACTTGGAGTTTTGGAGCATATTTAGTTGAGGGTAACTAAACTTTCGCTTCAGCTAACTTCTTTTCTTTTTGGTTTCCTATTCCTTTTAATGCGATGGTTAGGACCATTGACACTGCAATACCTATGACGAAGTAAGTCAGCCAAGCGACAGGGTTACCGATAACAGGTAGCATGAATACTGCGCCGCCAGCTACGGTACCAATCGTAATCTTAGAAGATAGAATTAACGCAGCCGCTACGCCACCACCAATCATATGTGCTGGTATGATACGCATTGGATCTTTTACAGCGTAAGGAATAGCGCCTTCAGTGATACCACAGAAACCTAAGATAGCGGTTGAAGGGCCTGCCAAGCGATCTTCTTCGTCGAAGAAACGTTTGAATACCACAGACATAATACCTAGTGACATACCTGGGATACATTTCGCAGCAGTAAAGGCTGCGTAGAAGATTGATGCATCACCAGCGAAGTCTCCACTAGTACCGACACCGATACAGAATAGGTACGCGGCTTTGTTTACAGGGCCGCCCATATCGAAACAAGCCATAGCACCGAGGATGAAACCAAGAATAAGTAGGTTATTCGTACCCATTGACGTTAGCCAATCGACCAAACCACTGTTAAGCATCGCGAAGAACTTACCAGGGCCTGCATACATAAAGATCAGTGTGGCGATACCGGCTAGTAGAGGTGTGATGATAATCATCTTCACTGATTCTAGTACTTTTGGTACTTTGATCTGGCGGACAAGCATAACAAATAAGGCTGCTGCTGCACCGGCTACTAAACCACCTAGGAAGCCGCCAGTCATGACCGAGATCTTACCGAACCCGCCACCAACGGCGACGAAACCACCGACGAAACCAGGGGCTAAACCGGGTTTACCTACCATACCGTAAGCCGTAAATGCCGCAAGCACACAGATTAACAGAGGGTTAAAGGCTTTTAACGTGCTGTAGTATAGGAAATGAATAATACCTTGGAACGAAGCCTCAAACTGCGCTTTGGCTTCTGGCTGTGCAATGGCTGCATAAACTTCTTGCTTAATTGCATCGATTTCACTGTTTGCTAGCCCTTCAGCAGCGTTAATAATGCCAAGGTCTGCGTATGTTTTGCCCGTGTATTCAACCAGTATCGCTTCATCATAAAGGTGGGTGTAATCGTAGCCGAAGAATAGATTTAGAAGACCTACACAAAGACCACCGATTATAACAAGAGGAATGATGTGAGATACGCCTGAAAGAGCGCCCTTGTACCAAAGTTTCAAGAAGCTAACGATCATATTGTCGTTGCTCTCTTCCTTCTCGGCAAACTTATTGGTCGTCGTGGTTGCTTTCGCTTTTGAGCCACCCGCTTTGACCTTCTCTTCGAGTGCATCAAGCATTTCGTCAGCTGCTTTGATGCCATCCTTAACCTTACCTTGCACAGACGTTAGGCCCTCGAAACGCTCAGCTTCAATTACGCCTACGTCAACAGCGTAGATAATGCCATCGGCTTCCGCGACATCTTGCGCGGTTAGTTTTCCATCTAGGCCATTCGCACCTTGTTTCTCGACCTTTATTTCCCAGCCGCGCGCGGCTGCTTTCTTTTCTAAATTTTTAGCCGCCATGTAGGTGTGCGCTACACCGGCCGTACATGCTGTAATCGCTAAGATTTTCATCTGATGTTCCTTTGCGTCGTCTCTCGTCATTTGAGCGACAAATAGGTCACTCAATGATTATATTTTTACCTAATTTGTTTTAATCATCTGTGATAATTCTCATAATTTGTATTATTTGTATTTAATTTGTTTTTGTTTCTCTTGGTTAAAAGGTAATACAAAAATTTATTTTGACGCTATAGTATTGAAATATAATATGAAATAGATACACGATGACATTGAGTAATAAAACCCTTATTTAAATAGAATAGCTTGTCTTCGCCCTTTGGCGCTTAGAGGTGAGGGTAAACTTATAGTTGTTGGTCGTGAAATAGTTTCGGCTGTACTCGAAGATGGTGTCATTTTCTAGGTATCCGCGTGTGCGCTTTTCTATAACGGGTTCTGTGGGATTGATGCCAAGCAATGCAGCCACGTCACTTGGTGGAAGAACAGGCATGATTTCTTGCTCACTTCTATCTATAACCATCTTCTTCTGTTTTTCGATGTAGTCATATTTCGACCCCTGCATCACTTGGTAGCTGAGGTCTGGGAATATCGCTGTTGGCATCCAAGTCTCTTCAACCGTAATGGCGGTTTCGTCTAGGAAACGCACCCTCTTGATGTAGAAAACGCGCTCTCCTTCGTTGATTTCCAAGTGTTCTGCCATCGTTAGCGAGGCAGCTTGTACCTCAAAGGCTAAGACATCGCTGTGCGTTACTCCCTGCAAATGAGCCCACTTCTCAGCAAAACTGCTCTGTTGGTAAATGTTGTAGTTGATTTTGCTCTCTTTTACATAGGTACCACTACCTTGAATACTTTCTAGCTCTTCTTGTTCGATTAGAAGCTTAAGCGCTTGGCGTATAGTGACTCGGCTGACAGAAAACTCTTCACGTAGTTGTGCCTCTGTAGGCAGTGTCTCACCAACCTTGTAAATACCGGTGCTAATCTTATCTCGAATGGCATGAGCGATTTGTCGGTACATGGGTAATCTTGTCGTCATATCCTAGATAGCCTCTTGCTTATTAACCTGCATAACCGCTCTAACAGGTCTTAGTGTGTGACTTTAGACTTAGATAATACTAATTCCACCCTGTTTAATAAATTAAAAAATACAAATATGTCATTTTAAATCCAATTTAATACATATTGTGGTGTTTGTGAGATCTGTATCACGGTTTATTTGTATTTGATTGGTATTATTGGTGTATAAACGAATAACCCAACAGAACGTGAATACGGGGCTAAAACTATGAACCTTACAACGCTTACAAATCCATCACTGATCAATCTACAAACGACGTTCGAGAGTCGTGATGCTGCAATTAAGGCACTCGCTGAACAGCTCGACCAACAGGGCAAGCTGCACGACAAAGAAGAATACTTAAAAGCGGTGTTTGCCCGTGAAGAACATGGTGCAACGGCGCTAGGTGAAGGCCTTGCCGTTCCACATGGCAAAACCGACGCAGTGAAAGAAGCGGCATTTGCTGTCGCAACCCTAAAACAAGATTTGAAATGGCAGGGAATTGATGAAGAAGAGGATGTCAATCTGATTTTCTTGATTGCTATTCCTAATGCTGAAGCGGGTTCTACACACATGCAATTACTGACCGAGCTTACAAGTACTTTGATTGATGATGAAGTTCGTGAAGCGGTACTTAGCGCGACGACTGTAGAAGAAATTTTTGCACTTCTTAGCGATGAGGAAGAGCAAGTTGAAGAGGTAGCAGAAGAACCAGCACCAGTAGTTGAAGAGAAGAAAGGGTTGTTTGGCTCTATTGCTTCAAAATTATTTGGATAGCTCAGCGTTTACGCAAAAGCCATTACTCATTTAAGTCGCATAGCACAGTCTTTACAGGTACAAAACAATGACTAAATCACGCGTTCATATTACCCCACACATGCACTGGGATCGTGAATGGTATTTCACCACTGAAGAGTCTCGTATTCTTTTGGTGAACAACATGGAAGAGATCATGCAACGTCTGGAGAGCGATCCAGATTATAAATACTATGTACTCGATGGTCAGACAGCGGTCCTTGAAGACTACTTTGCTATCAAGCCTGAAAACAAAGAGCGTGTACGCGACCTAGTTCAGGCGGGCAAACTGATTGTTGGTCCTTGGTACTCTCAAACAGACACTATGCAGGTTGGTGGCGAGTCAATCGTCCGTAATATGTTGTACGGCCTACGCGATTGTCTAGAGTTGGGCGAGCCAATGAAGATTGGCTACCTGCCAGATTCATTCTCGATGAGCTCACAATTGCCAATGATCTACAACGGTTTTGATATCGATACTGCGATGTTCTGGCGCGGTTGCTCTGAGCGTCATGGTACCAACAAAACTGAGTTCTTATGGCAATCTAATGATGGTTCAGAAGTTGCGGCACAAGTACTGCCTCTTGGTTATGCGATTGGGAAGTACCTACCTCAAGACGAAGAAGGGCTGCGTGCTCGCCTAGACAAATACTTCCCTGTGTTAGAAAAGCCGTCAGTGACCAAAGATATCCTGCTGCCGAATGGTCACGATCAGATGCCAATCCAACAAGACATCTTCGAGGTGATGGACAAGCTACGTGAGGTTTATCCGGAACGTGAGTTTGTGATGAGCCGCTTTGAAGAGGTTTTTGATCGCATCAACCAAGAACGCGATCAACTAGACACAGTAAAAGGCGAGTTTAATGACGGCAAATACATGCGTGTTCATCGCACTATCTCGTCAACTCGCATGGATATCAAACTGATTCACGCTCAGGTAGAGAACAAGATTGTCAACATCCTAGAACCGCTCGCTTCTATCGCTTGGTCGCTAGGTTTTGAATATCACCACGGTCTGATTGAGAAAATGTGGAAAGAGAGCATGAAGAACCATGCCCACGACTCTATCGGTTGTTGCTGTTCAGATAAGGTGCACGCTGAGATTCTTAACCGTTACATCCTAGCCGACGATATGGCGAGCAACCTGATTACCTTCTACAAGCGCAAAATCGTTGACCATATGCCAGCTCGTGAAGGCTGCGACAAGCTAGCTTTCTTTAACCTATCGCCATACGAACGTGAAGAGGTGATCAACACCACCATCACTATCCGTGCAGAGCAGTTCAACATCTTCGATGATAATGGCAACCCAGTAGAGTTCTTCATCCAAGATCAACGAGTGATCGACCCAGGCAAAATTGACCGTCAGATCGTTCACTACGGTAACTATGACCCGTTTGTTGAGTACGATATTCAGATTAAACAATCTGTACCTGCGATGGGCTTTACCACTTTGCATATCCAAGGCAATGAGAAAGGCACTCAAAAAATTGCTGAGCAAAAAGATTACCTGCTTGAGAATGAGTACTACAGCATCAAGGTCAATGACAACGGCACTCTAACCATCTTGGACAAAGAAACCGAGATGACGTACGACCAAGTGCTAAAAATTGAAGATGGTTCAGACGATGGTGATGAGTACGACTACTCGCCATCTCGCAAAGAGTGGTTGCTTTACTCAGATGAGTTCAAGGTAGAAACCGATATTAAACATGAAGGCTTCCAATCGGTTGCTAGTATCAAACTGCGAATGGATGTGCCAGCTAATCTGCAAGAACGCGAAGAGCGCACGGGTCAAAATGGTTTTGTTGATGTCGATTGCCAAGTCGTACTGAAAGCAGGTTCACGCCGTATTGAAGTTCGTCTGGAGCTAGATAACCAAGCTGATGATCACCGTGTGCGGGTGCTAATCCCAACGCCATTTGTATCTGAAAATGTGGTGGCAGATAACCAGTTTGGCCTAATCACACGTCCAACTAACGACCCTGCGATGCAAGTATGGGAGCAAGAAGGTTGGAAAGAAGCGCCTGTGCCAGTGTACCAACTGATGAACTTTGCTGCTGTTGAGAATCAAACTGGTGGTTTGGCGCTCATGACTAATGGCCTGCGTGAGTTTGAAGTGGTTTCGAGCCAAAGCAATCAAGATCGTGACACTTTCGCCCTAACTTTGCTACGTGGTGTTGGCGTACTGGGTAAAGAAGAGCTGTTGCTGCGTCCGGGACGTCCTTCAGGGATCAAGATCCCGACTCCAGATTCGCAAACGCGTGGCAAGTTAGTGTGTGAGTTCAGCTTACTTGGTTTTGCTGGTAACCATATCGACGCAAATGTAATGGCTCAAGCACGAGACTATGTAACGCCAATCGAGTGTTACAACAAGATCCCATACAACGCAATGAAGCTAAACGTTGGTGTACAAGACAAACCTTTGACTTACTCGCTCTTAGCTAAAGAGCAGAAAGGTGCCGTCCTAAGCGTCTTAAAGAAAGCAGAAGATGAAGATGCCTTAATTCTACGCGTCTACAACCCTGCTGAATCTGGACAGATTGAAGATGGTGTTGCCTTCACTCAACCAGTGGCTTCATGGCTAGAGACCAGCATGGATGAGCGAGTACGTGATACCGAAGTCGCTAGCCAGAGCTTTGGTGCCCTTAAAGCGTGTCAGGCTAAATCATTCCGAGTGAAGTTTTAATCCTAGTTTTTAAACGTAGAAACCTCCGCTCTGATTCCAACTGGGCGGAGTTGGTGAACTGAGATGAAGATTGTAATTGCCCCCGATTCATTTAAAGAGTCCCTTAGTGCCAAGCAGGTATGCCAACGCATTGAAGCAGGTTTTGTACAAGTATTCCCAGAAGCGGAGTATGTGCATCTACCGCTGGCTGACGGTGGTGAGGGGACGGTGGATGTATTGATGCAAGGGTTAGATGGCATTATGCAAACTACCCAAGTGATGAACCCACTGGGTGAGACCGTCGACGCACATTGGGCACTGCTTGATGACGGTAATACGGCATTGATAGAGATAGCGGCGGCATCGGGATTAGACCTAGTTTCGCCACAAGATCGCGATCCTGCCCTTGCAACTACCTATGGTACTGGTGAGTTGATCAAAGAGGCACTTGAGAAAGGTGTAAATAAAATCCTGCTTGGTCTTGGCGGAAGTGCCACCAATGACGGTGGGGCAGGTATCGTCCAAGCATTGGGTGGAAAGTTGTTGGACGAGCAAGGCAATGAGATTGCCTTGGGTGGAGCCGCTCTTTCTCATCTTTCTCGCATCGACTTGAGCAATATCTATCCTCGATGCCAACAGGTCGAGTTTGTGATTGCTTGTGATGTCAACAATCCACTAGTTGGTGAAAACGGCGCTAGCTATATCTTCGGTGCTCAAAAAGGGGCTTCTTCGAAACTGATTGTTCAGCTTGATGACGCACTAAATCATTTTGCAGAGATCAGCAGCCGTCTCACTGGAAAAGACAACCGAACGACACCCGGCTTTGGCGCCGCTGGTGGCGCATCTCTTGGTTTATCACTGCTATTTGATATTCAAATCAAGCAAGGTATTGAGATGGTTTTAGACACCTTAAACGCAGACCAAGTGTTGCAAGGCTCGGATCTCGTTATCACTGGCGAGGGTCAGATGGATAACCAAACCCTGCAAGGCAAGACCCCGTTTGGTATTGCAAAACGAGCCACGCTACAAGGTATTCCCGTGATTGGAATTGCAGGCTCATTGGGTAAAGAGATTGATGAACTCTACAACGCTGTCGATAGCACCTTTGGCACGGTTCGTTCACCACAACCCCTAGAACAAGTTCTGACAGAGGCGGGCGATAATCTGACTCGCACTGCACGCAATATTGCCGCCACCTTGAAAGTCGGCGCACAGATATTTGGAGAGAAGTAGTATGTCTCTATTTAAGCTTGATAACGTCATCCAAAACTATGCATGGGGTAGTAAAGACTCCATTCACAACCTATTTGGTATCAATAATCCAGAGCACAAGCCGCAGGCAGAGATCTGGATGGGTGCTCACCCAAATGGCAGCTCTAAGCTCGATGATACCGGAGAGCCTCTTGCTGAGGTAATTGAGCACAACAAACAAGATATCCTTGGTGGTTACACCGCCGCACGTTTTGGGGAGTTGCCTTTCTTATTCAAAGTCCTTGCCGCAGAGACGCCACTCTCTATTCAGGTTCACCCAAGTAAACATAAAGCGCAGCAAGGGTTTGAGCGAGAAAACCAACAAGGGATTCCGTTAGATGCTGCTCACCGAAACTACAAAGATCCTAATCATAAGCCTGAGTTGGTTTATGCGCTAACTTTCTACAAAGCGATGAATGGCTTTCGTCCGATCGCCGATATAGTTGCCCTGTTCAAAGAAGCCAATATCCTAAGCTTGGCCGCTGAGGTCGCAGAGCTTGAAAAGCAGGCAGATAACGCCGCACTAAAGGCATTCTTCACTACTATCATGTCACTTGAAGGCAAACACAAAGAGGTGGCTCTGGCAGAGTTGGAAGCCGCCCATAATCGCCCCGCTAAAACCATGATGGGACGAGAAGCGTTGCAATACAGTGCTGAATTCAAACAGCACTATCCGGGAGATATCGGTCTATTTTCACCACTGATACTAAACACCGTTGAACTGGCTCCAGGTGAGGCAATGTTCCTCTATGCAGAAACCCCACACGCTTACGTGCAGGGCACTGGCCTTGAGATCATGGCAAATTCGGACAATGTATTGCGCGCAGGGCTAACACCAAAACACATTGATGTAATTGAGTTGATAGAGAACACCTCATTCGAACCGATTAATCCAGCGGAGATTCGGCTAAAACCAATATATAAAGAGGGTAATAAAGTGAGCTATCCCATCCCAGTTGATGACTTTTGCTTTGATGTAATGACAGTCGAACATAGCAGCCAAGTACAGTTTGTCCGTAGCGCAGAAATACTGTTTTGTATTGAAGGTGAAGTGGCAATTTCAAGTCAAAATAATCACCTTGTCTTGAGAGCTGGTGAATCAGTATTCGTTAGCAGCAACTCAGTGAAATACGATTATCAAGGGCATGGGAGGATAGCCCGAGCATTCAATTAATTTGCATATACTTTGACCCTTCACGTGGCTTGCAACTAGGGCTAGCTTTAAGAGTTGACACTACTAAATAAATGGCAACTGCAAACAATATTGAGTATTTGGCAGCCCTAAGTGCTTTGTGTCCAATTTGAGTCTAATCTCATTTAACTTGCTTAAACTAATCCATTTCTCACTAAATTATTAAATTGCGTAACATTTTGTCCGGAAACGTGTTACGGGGTCTTAACTACGAAGGGGCCGATGCGATATTAGCTAACTAAAGCAAGCGGCTAATAATTTGGGGTTACACGGCGGTTGGATCGATGATGGGTAAATAATTTTCCGGAGATTCTAAGCCGATGATTGATAGAATTAAACTGCTGTTAACTGGACTACTAACGATCGCCGTTTTGATTATTGATAGCATATACTTGAATCATATTTCTGACTCACATGATATCTATTGATCTTTATTCATATTCTTAAAGAACCTCATTGCATAATAAGAAATATGAAATTAACGTCTTATCTACTATAAATATCGTGGTGGGCTTGTGAAATGGCTAAAGCAGTTAAAGTGGGGGATCAAGGAACTGAGCATGATGGCTTTCCTCCAACACGTGTAATCGCAGGATCTCCTACAGTCAATTTTGATGGTTCTCCAGCAGCTAGAGTTGGAGATCCTTTAGAGCCACACGATAGTCAATATTGGGGACGCCCCTTCAACTGCTTCAGCAAAAAAAATTATTGCGGCTGCTGAAGAACTATACGATATCAATCTTTTGGTTAAGGAATCCTCGGGCTCAGTATGTTCCGAAATGGAGTTAATTTGTGTATTCAGTGATGGCACAGAAGATTTCCTGATACCCATAGTATTTCCTGATTACGAAATTCTTGTTGCAAGCGAACAGACATTTGATTTGTTTGGGTTTGATATTACGACCCCTAAAGTGAAAGCACCGTACCTCGGGCATGCTGGGGTTATATTAATTAACGGAGAGACCGGAGTGACGAGGTATTATGAATATGGTCGTTACCCGAACAGAGCTTCCGATATTCCAGGAAATGTCAGAAAGGTATCAATTCCAAATGTGAAACTGATCAACGGATTGATTACCGAAAGCTCTCTGAAAGAAACATTGAAATCAATCTCAAAAAGCTCAGGACAAAGCGGCAGAATTTCTGGTGTGGTCTTAAGGGGAAGCTTTTTTGCAAAGGGAGATAGCTGGCTTAAAAATAAAATGAGCAGTAATAGCAGTCCTAACAAACTCCCTTATGATCTAGATAGTCATAACTGTATGACATTTGTAATAGATCTCGCCGAGCATCTAGAGTTGGATCCAAGCTGGCGTCCACCTGTCGTAATTCCAAGCGCTTACATTGAACAATTTCAACTTTCTGAAGTCGATTTAGACTACGACTTCTCAACGAATACGTTAGTCGTATCGGAGTAATATGAGAAAAATATTAAAGTGGTTGTTAATCTTAGGAGCAGCAACTGTATTAGCACTTCTAGTTCTTTTCTTCACCTTCTTCAAGTTCGAGAAAACAGCACCAACGCAACACCAAATGCTTGGTGAAATGTTATGGATTTCTGCACCTGATGGAGGCGTTGGTTTCAGAATACTTGAGTCAAATCATCCTGATTACAAGGTGAAGATACTGTGTGGTACTCCAGATAACGTATGTGATGAAGGCACCTTCAAATATTCAGGAAGCAAGCTTGATAAAATCAAGCCTGATGACATTGCTTCTTACTTTGGTGAGAACATTGACCTCATAAATGGTGAAACGATGGTCAAAGTTACTCAGAACGAATAATACAGAATCATACCTTGGTGGCTTGGTATTTCTAAAATCAAGCCAGCGAGGCGCTTCCATATACAGAAAGGCCAAAGAGCAATGCCACTTAATCAAGCCTTTTACTTTTCTAGTAGCTGCGTTGAAGGCTGTTTCTAATCACCTCAATGAAATGCCTCTGCTCACTAAAACTCAACTTACTTCTGCCCCTTTCCGTGCTAGAACTATTGCTCGTATGAGTTCTGATACGTGTCATTTGACCAGATTATCCTAATCAACTTAATATGCAGTTAAGCACCTACTAGGAAGGCGCTATTTAAGTCACATAGGTATTTGAGGTGCCATTTTGTTAATGACGAGAAATGAACTTAACGATTTCAGTAAAGAAGCCGATCAACATATCATCAGTCAGGATTATGCCTCTTTGGAGAAGTTAATTGAGAGGCTCACAACGCTAGATTTTGACTTTGAACACTCTCTATATGAGGCTCATTACTTCTATACACTGCTACCTGTATGAGCAGGTAGCAGCGTTGTTTTGGAAGCGATAAATTGAGTCCAGACTAATCCATCTTAATATGTCCGGCAGCTTTGATTTTCACGTGAACCATATTGCCCTGCAGATAGCTCAGTGGGATTTCACTGCGCTCGATAATGGAAACATTTTCTCTGCACGCACCCGCTGCAATCGCGAACTGTTTTGCCTGCTCTTCTAATGTTGACAGCACCTTTTCACGTGATGTGGATTCAATCGGGACTATTTTATCTAATTGCCCAGAAATTTCCCCAAGAGCAACCCCAATAGCATTAGCAACTTCAAAATGTTCTGGACGAACAACTTGGCTCACTCCTTCGAAGTTATCGGGGAAAAGCGCACTGCCGCCCCCGACCATGATCACAGGGACACTGGCAGCAGAAGTTTTCATCTTATCGATACCTTCTTCCACATCAAGCACCATTTGTTGATAAATAGCCTGTGCTTGCTGCAGAGTGATACCGATATTGTCCGTCAAAAGATGGTCGGATTGCCACTGCATGTTGCCTGTCTTTAAAGCAACATCTGTTAACGTAAGCTCATCGCCACCAAAACTGCGAGCCGTTGAAGTCAGTGTATGACCTACGCTATCAGGCCCTAGTACGATACGTTCTCGCTCAAGGGCAATCTTGGTGCCACCACCGATAGCAAGAGCCAAAATATCGGGCATCCGGAAGTTAGTACGCACTTCTCCAATTTCGACAGCTAAACTCGACTCGCGAGGATATCCGTGAGTAAGCACACCGATATCGGATGTTGTTCCACCTACATCGACCACAATCGCATCTTTGAGTTTAGTAAGATGACTTGCGCCACGAATAGAGTTCGTAGGGCCACAAGCGACCGTCAAGATTGGGTACATTAACGCAAACTGCTGTGACATGAGTGTGCCATCGTTCTGACCAAAGTAAGGCGTCGTATTAATATTGTGATTCACTAAGGCACGGCAAAAACCATCGACAAAGCGCTTGGCTGTGCCTTGAAGTGCCGCATTCAAAATCGTTGCGTTCTCGCGCTCAAGTAACCCTAAGCTCCCAATCTTATGAGACAGTGAGATGTTTACACCTGGAAGTTCTTCAGCGACCCACTCAGCAACGCTCAGTTCTTGATCACCATTCACCGGCGAGAACACACCACAGATCGCAATCGAGTCTACTCGACCTTTCATCTTATGGCATATCTCGCGGATCTCTTGTTCTTGCAACTCTGCGATGAGTTGACCATCGTATTCATATCCACCGTGCGCTTGATAAAAGTGCTCACCAAGCAGTGTCTGCCATGATTGGCTCCAGCCACACAATGGTGGAACGCTATCACCGCTAGGTAAAGAAAGGCGGATCATACCCACGCTGTCGAGTCCTTTTTTCTCAACGATAGCATTGGTACATTGCGTCGTCCCAAGCATGGCATGTTGAACTTGCGATCCATCAATGTTCGTCACCTGTAAAAGCTTTGAAATTGCATTATCGATACCGGTTGAAATATCATGTGTGGTGGCGGTTTTGATTTTAGCTACCACATTGAGTTCAGCATCTAGCAACACACCATCGGTATTCGTTCCGCCAACATCAATACCTAAACGGTAGTAATCTAATGTGTTGTTTGCCATTCTATTACTCTCCTTTTAACGCCGACTTCAGTTGTTCGATAGGCTGATAATCCACGGTATAACCAAAGTAGTTTGGCCCTGCGACTTCAATCCCTTTTTTACTGCGCCACTTCGGGTCACAAGGATAAGCAATTAAGTCGATGCGCTGACCATAGCGCAATTGTTCTGTGGTGATGGGATTGCCTGTTTCATGGTCAAGGATCGAGATAAGGTCAGGAGTTGACGCTAGCAAGTTCTCTTGTGACATGTCTGCCCTGCTACGTCCTTTGTGGGCGAGTAGAAGTTCATTCTGGAAATGGACAAATACCGAGTCTACCCCCGTGTCTTCGAACTGAACGAGTTTTTCGATCACCACTCCCCCCATGGCAAAGCCACCATCGGTTTCACGCTGAATATCAACGATCTTGCCACTAATCAAGATATGACCACCCACTATATCCAATACCGCTTGTGTGCCGCTTTGGTTACCCTCATTGGCTTGGCGTATCGCTTCACCAATCTTCATTGCTTGGGTCAAAGTGGCTGGCAGAGCACTGCGCTTGAGGTTTTTTCCACTCATTGGGTAATCACACATTGCTGCTGAACCGCCCATTTGCTCGGTAATTGGGCGAGCAAATTTTTCAGACCAAAGACCATTGACTGGATAGAGCGTGACCACATTGCCTCGTTCATCAGCCAAGGTATTGGGTGCCGATGGCAAGTCGTCGAGAAAAAACGTCACCATCTGCGCCTCAGGGAAGGCGCGCCCCATCGCATCACAGTCAACGAGAGGGATATTCTTTTGTGCCGCCACCAAGATAGGAATCAGTGAGTTGAAGCCACCCACTTCAATTGGGAATGTTGCGGCTATCTCGGTTTCAAGCGCCTGTTCCATGGCCTCAAACGCCACCAGCATTTGGTCTTTGGAGTTAAGCTTTTCAATCGCAACGGTAGGTGCCCCAATCATGGATGAAGGAACTGTCATCCAATCATCTTGTACTTCATCCAAAGCGATTAATTGCACAGGCTGTTTTGCATTTGCAATCGCAACCTTCGCCATCAGCGCGCCACTGTAAGGGTCACCACCACCTCCAGTGCCAAGTACGGTAGCACCCAGTGCTATGTCATCAATCATCTGTTCTGTAATAATCACTACAACTTTCCTTATTACTAATTTCCAATCATTTAGAAAGATTTTTGCGCTTTGATAGCTTCATCAGAGCAATATAAAACACAGCCGAAGCAATAATGCCATCAAGTGCCGAAATGCTCGTCAGCGAAAATAAGTCGAAGAATTCTGGGGCTGTACAAGCACTAAATACGGTACCGAACACCCAAGATGCTAAGCCTCTTAGCATCCAACTCGGCACTTGTTGAATGTTCTTAAAATTCATTTTGCTCGAATCAAGAACATAATATTGAGCGATATAAACCCCCGCTGCCGGTGCGATAGTGACACTTAGTAGCATTAAAAACTCAGTGAACTTGTCCACCATGCCTAATTGGGCAATGGCGATACCTGCGACGGTCATTAGAATCACAAGGATAGGGCGCGGCACCTTGGGTAGTACCATCGACATACATAGGCCGCCAGAAGTAAGGTTGCTACTGTTGGTTGTCCATTGAGCAAACACCAACACAATGATGGCAGCCATGCCCAAACCTAGGCTAAAGAAGACTTCAACAAGGTCATCGGTGCCGGTGATTTTTGTCAGAATAAGAGCGACAAGGATGATCGCACTGTTGCCAACCAAGAAACCGATACCCGCACCCAAAATCGCATCTTTACGTGTCTTCGCATAGCGAGCAATGTCTGGCGCAGCGACGGCTGCTAGGATCCAGATAGACATAACGAACGAGATCGCTTGCCCCATCGTTAGAGGATCAGTAATGGATGGAGCGCCACTACCTTGGTAATCCGCCGCCATAAATAAGCCAAGAGTAATTAGAGTGACCATAAGGGGCACAGAGTAAGTACTCAACTTACCCAAAGCACGGACACCATAGATTGCTGTCGCCATCATCAAGATACTGCCGCCAATCAGCGCAGATAGATGAGAAACCACAATCTCATATTTTGCTAGAGCATCAACTAGGATGAATGCAAAGAAGTCGGCTTGGAAAGCGAACCAACCGACAAGTGAGATACCGTTGATAAACCCAAGAATCTTACCGCCATTACGACCAAAAACTGCGCTGCTCATCAAAGATGTGGATACTCCAGATTGAAAGCCGATATTGGCGCACAGCATCGCAATCACTGCGAGAAGACCTGAGCCCACAAAGGTTGCGATGAGTGCATCTTCAAAACCCATAGCGCTGCTGAGGATAGAACCCAAGAAAAGACCAGAAATATCGATGCCGATCGCTAACCAAATGAGGCTAATCACCCACCAAGAACGCCTGGCTTTTTCTGGCACTGGCTCTAACTCGAAATCATCGATATTCTTTTGAGTCTGACCAGCTTGGCTTAGCTCTGTCGTCTCTTCTTCCATGTATGTTTCTTTATTCATGATGCATCCCTTGCATTGTTATTCCATAAGCCTGAATAAATCATACTGATGTATTTCTTATCAATAAATGAATATAATTAAATGCAAACATAACAAAAACCAAATGTGTTAATTTAGATGAACTCAAACAATAAGTTAGATAAGCGTGACCTACGAAGATTAGAGCTTTTTTGTGAAATCGTTGAGCAAGGAGGCATTAACCAAGCGGTTGCAAGTACAGGTCTTAGCCAGCCCGTCTTGAGTAATCAACTTATTGCGCTAGAAAATAGTTTAGATTTAACACTATGCCAACGCGGAAGAAAGGGGTTTAAGCTTACTCACGAGGGTGAGAAAGTCTATAAATATGCAAATCAGTTAAAATCCACTCTTACTGACTTCGCTTATAAGTTGCGAGGCGTGCAAACTGAACTCTCGGGCCACGTTCGTGTTGGTTGCTTAGACAATACGGTGACACTCCCTAATAACCCGTTACCCAAAGCGGTCGAGTCATTTTATCAGCGTAGTGATAGCGTCGAAGTGAGTATTGAAGTCGGTGACTTCACTCAACTTAACGAAAAGCTCGCAAAAAACCAAATTGACTTAATGATCGTAGTACTGGGGGGGCATCAAAAAACCGCCTTTAAGCACAGCTACCCATTGTTTGATGAGAGAAGTTATCTCTATGCGCGCCGCGATCTTGCAGATAAGATCATGGATCTAGAGTTCTCCCTTGATGGATGTCGTATCAATATGGGCGGATATGCAAAGGACGAAATGTTTGAATTACTCAACATTGAGCAATATGACTCGATTAAGCTCTATGACGGCTGGCATGTGGAGTCTGGCGTTCTTCTCACCCTGGCAGGCACCCATTTAAGTTTTCTCCCTTCTCACTTGATTGATCGTGGTCATTACGACCAGTCCTTAGTTCCATTGCAACCAGAGAGATGGTTTCTAATTAGCCAGTTTTATGCCGTCATGAAACAGCCACTTGATTCGCTTTCTCCCGTTGCGAAAGCTTTCTTTGAAGAGCTGAGCAAACTTACCGAGGATCACTCGCGTTAGTTTTATTCATATCAATAAACTTGGTTGTTTACAAGGCACTTGGAGCAAGAATAAAACATCACTAGTGTAGTGGCTTAGTTAATTTGGTCAATTGATTGGAGGTTTGCAATACCTGAAATTATCCGTGAGATGCTAATTTAGAACATTCACTAAAACACTTTTGTCCAAAACCTTCCTAGAGCTGGTGTCGTTTAGAGTGCGGCTCTTTTTTGTCTGAAAACAGGAGTGATTACACCTGAGGCATTTTTGCTTCGCGCTACTTTTCAGGTTTGCCCAAAACCGCACTAGTTATTCAAGTTCAAGAGCGGCAAGTGGGTTCATTTCGATAGTTTCTGAAAGGTGGCCTTTTATTGGTTTAGGCTGCTCCCACATTTGTTAGTTTGGAGTTCATCTCTATTTAAAAGACTACTGTTCCGTTAAAGGATTGAAGCTCTCTGCTCGTGGTCGCTCGACCTCGCAAATTACCTAGCTAGTGTTATGGTCATGAGCCATATACAGGACATTAAATGACAACTGCGAGAAAACAACAGATATCTATTGATGCCAAACCTTATTATCACTGCGTCTCTCGCAGTGTCAGGCCTCGCTAAGTACCGCGCAGCGGAAGGAAAAACCGTACTATTGTTATACCGTGGAAGCGTACCTCTAACTCAGTTGATAATTTAGTTGAATTAGAGGCTTTTACATAAATCCTATGGACGCTCACCTGCCGCTAGGCGACGTTCGATATCTGCAACGACTTCAGGGAAGTCAGCAATGGTGTCGATTAGGTAGTGCGGCGAGCTCTTGAGCAATTTTGCACGTGCCTTTTCACGAGCAGTATCTAGTGTGGTTTGGTCGGCCGCTTGGTACTCTTCAAATGTCAGACCCGCTTCGTTACCAGAAAGCAGCAGACCAACGGTCCACATACCTGCGTTATGACCTTCATCAATGCCCGGTGCTGCGTCATCCACTTTGATACACGCGTTAACATCGGTTACGTTCAATTCAATCACGTTCTTCAATGCCATAAATGGTGCAGGGCGGCCTCCTTGAGGCAGATCATCCGTGGCAACCACGTAATCAGGTTTGTAGCCGTAATCCGCTGCTACTGGAATCAGTACATCCATCACTTCGCGAGGGTAACCAGAACAAGAACCTATCTTGATGCCTTTGTTTTTCAGACCGTTCACGACTTCAATTGCATTGAGAATCGGCTCGGCGTGGTCAGCGACTTTCGCTTTTTGCAGAGGCATAAATGCGGCATAGATCGCGTCGATGTCTTCGCTGGTCATTGAGCGACCAAACTTCTCATTCCAACGCTTATCAACCGCTGGGATGCGACCCACAGCTTGGATGTGATCCCATTTGCCAAGTCCCATCGGCTCACGCGCTTCTTCAAGGTCGATATCGAAATCAAAGCCTTGCTTAAATGCTTCCACAAAGATGCTGGTTGGTGCAAAAGAGCCGAAGTCGACGATAGTGCCTGCCCAGTCAAAGATCACAGCTTGAATTGGTGACTTGTTCATGTTTAATCCTTTGTCTTGTTTGCCAGAGCGCTTACCTACACGCTGGAACTACGCTCTGGATAAATTGGTTTTTGTTGAAGTTAGAAGTAGTTAAAGTCTTTACACACTTTGGCGATGGCTTCTTCGAAGATTGCCAACGCTTCTGTCAGTTGCTCGCGCGTTATGATCAGCGGGGGGCTGAGTTGAATCACATTGCCTTGCGATACCTTAAAGCTGACGCCATTGTTGAGGCATTGGTACAGCACAGCTTCCGCTTCGTCATACGCGCGCGCTTTGCTTTCGTGGTCGGTGACCAGTTCAATGCCCCACAACATGCCGATGCCACGTACATCACCAATCACTGGGTACTTGGCTTTCATCTCTAGTAGCTTTTCGCGCATGAACTGGCTGTCGGCTTTGGTTTTATCTAACAAGCCGTATTGCTCAATGGCTTCCATGGTTGCCAGCGCCGCAGCACAACCGATAGGGCTTTTCTCATGAGTGTAGTGTCCCATCGAGATTTGCTCGGCAGTGTTATATTTATCTTTGGTTACCATGGCTGCGATAGGCACTAGGCCTCCGCCCAAGCCTTTACCAATGCAGAGCATATCTGGCTCGATGTCGTAGGCTTGGTAGGTAAACCATTCACCGCTACGACCCATGCCGTTAGGGATGTCGTCGATGATCAGCATGACATTATGTTTGTCACAGATTTCGCGGATGCGTTTCCAGTAGGCTTTACTCGGCACTTGAACATCCGTGTTGCGAACCGCTTCTGCGATAAATGCACCCACGCCGCCTTCTTTCTCAATTACGTATTCAAGATAATCGGCGTAATGCACATCACTACCGTCAGCGACTGGAAAAGCACCTCGATAAGAGACCGCTGGTGGAATGCGTTCAACACCTGCCATTAATGGTCCCATGCCTTGGCGGAAACACGCTTCGCCGCCCACTGAGATGGCATCCAACGATGCTCCGTGGAAGGAGTCCCACAAGGACACTACCTTGTAGTTCCCTGTGATGTGGCGTGCTAGTTTAAGTGCCATACCTACCGCTGATGTACCACCCGGAGCAAACAATACGCGATTCAACTCGCCGCCACAGATTTGCGTTAGCTTTTCGGCACATTCAATTGCGGTTTCGTTGGTAAAGCGACGTGGTGAAAACGGCAGTTTGGCAATTTGCTCTTGCACACGTTTGATAACGTGTGGGTGAGCGTAGCCTAACTGGTGCACGTTATTACCATGGAAGTCCATGTATTTTTTACCCCTAGCATCTTGGATGTAGATGCCTTGCGCTGCTTCCAAGGTATCTAAACAAGGTGTCGACATGGCTTGATGAAGAAAGATCTCTGAATCACGATTCAACAATGCTTGCGTTCGTGCGTCGTCCATCGATGCATTCCAAGCTTGGCGTGCCAGTGTCGTGTTGACATCGCCTTCACTGCGAAAATGGGTCGGTTTTACATTTTCAGTCATAACGCTCTCTCAATCAGAAGGCTGCTTTAGGCAATTTGCCAGTACATTGCTTTTTCAATCGCACCGATTAATCGTTCGATATCTGCTGGGTAAACTTCGCCAATGTTGCCGATGCGGAAACAGTCTGCGTTTGACACCTTACCCGGATAAATCACAAAACCTTGCGCTTTCAAACGGGTGTAGAACTCTTTGAACTGGTAATCACTGTGCGTCGGGGAGTAGAAAGAGGTAATGATTGGCGAGTGAAGGTCATCATGCAGTAGTGGTTTGAAACCAAGAGAACGCATACCTGCAACCAGTGTTTTCTGGTTAGTCTGGTAACGGTTGTGACGGGCCTCGATGCCGCCTTCTTGTTCTAGCTCTAACAATGCTTGGTAGAAAGCGCGAACCGTGTGTGTCGGAGACGTGAAACGCCATTTGCCATGGTTTACTTCCATGCAGTGCCATTGATCGTAAAGATCGAGGCTTAATGAACGTGCTTGACCTTTGCATTTTTCTAGCTCAGTTTGTTTCGCAATTACAAAGCCAAAGCCCGGTACACCTTGGATACACTTGTTTGCAGAGCTGATCATAAAGTCGATGCCTAACTCCGCGATATCAATAGGAATGCCACCAAAACTGGACATGGCATCAAGAATCACGACTTTACCGTGCGCTTTTGCAGCCGAAGCAAATGCCTCAATTGGGTTAAGCATGCCCGTGGTTGTCTCGCAGTGAACAATCGCAACGTGTGTGATAGCAGGATCCGATGCCAATGCAGTTTCCACCTCGTTCAAGTGTGGCTGTGATGTTTCGCCAGGGGAAACTACATGGCACGGAATATTCAGGTAATTGGCGATCTGAGCGATACGTGCACCGTACGCACCGTTGTCGACAACCAACAGTTTTCCATCTTTACCAATGGCGCTACCAATCGTGGCTTCTACTGATGCTGTGCCGCTACCTTGCATTAATACGCTGGTGTAGCCGTCTTGTTGAGTCGCCAGTTTAACAAGCTTGGTGCGGATCACTTCTACAATATCTTTGTTGTATTCATCATCCCAAGTACACCAGTCTTTTAGCATGGCTTCACGTACCGTTTCAGAAGTAGATAGAGGGCCTGGAGTCAGTAGTAGATATTCGTTTTTCATCTCGATTTCCATCAGAATAGGTTTTTTGGTCTACACCAAATTTTCAATTCACTCTAACGAGGAAGAGAAGGGCAGTAAATAGGTAAATCTTCAATTTCATAAAACTTTAACATCCGAAAAATAGCGGATCTATTGAACGATTATTCAGCGCAAATTTTCGTAAAACTGCCATTTAATGGTCATGATTTCGTCACAAAGTGTCAGTAGGGTTTATATCGTACAACTGGTACAGACCAAATAAAAACTTAGCCAAATTAACTGGAGAAAATGATGAAAAACCGTTTGATGAAAGGATCGCTGGCTGCACTTGTCTCTCTGCTAGCAACGAACGCAATGGCAGCACAGGAAGTCACGGTTTACACCGCTTTCGAAACTGACATTCTTGCTAAATACAAGTCTGCGTTTGAGAAAGATAACCCAGATATCAAGATTAAGTGGGTTCGCGATTCAACTGGTATCATGACGGCGAAATTGCTGGCAGAAAAGAACAACCCTCAAGCGGAGGTGGTTTGGGGTCTTGCTGGCTCGTCAATGGCGCTGCTTAAAGATGAAGGCCTTCTTAAGCCTTACACGCCAAAAGGTTTGGAAGAGCTGCACGCGAATCTAAACGACCCTCAATCAAACCAAGCTTGGTTCGGTAACGATGCGTTCTTTAATGCAGTTTGTTTCAACGAAGCGGTAGCGAAACAACTTAACCTGCCTAAACCAACATCTTGGGAAGACCTAACGAAGCCAGTTTACAAAGGTCACATTGCAATGCCTAACCCTGCCTCTTCTGGTACTGGTTACATGCAGGTTTCTGCTTGGCTACAAAACATGGGTGAAGATCAGGCATGGAATTACATGCGTGACCTAGACAAGAACATTGCACACTACACCCACTCGGGCTCTAAGCCATGTGTTCAAGCGGGGATGGGTGAAGTGGCTATCGGCATTTCGATGGCGAGCCGTGGCGCGAAGCTGAAAACACAAGGCGCACCACTAGCGGTTATCACACCAAAAGGTATCGGCTGGGAATCAGAAGCGGTTGGTCTAGTAAAAGAGTCTGATGCAGCGAAGCGAGTTGTGGACTGGTCAATCTCTAAAGCGGCAAACGAGCTTTACGTAGAAATGTACCCAGTGGTTGGTCACAAAGATGTGAAAGCGACTGTAGCTAACTTCCCTAACGTTCAAGAGAACATGGCGAAGATGGACTTTGCGCAAATGGGTAGCAAGCGTGCGGAAATCCTAGCGGCATGGTCTGAGAAGTTTGACGCGAAATCAGAGCCAAAATCGTAGTTACTTATCTCGTTAACCCATAGACCGATAAAGGAAGACATTGTCTTCCTTTATTTGTCATTGGTTAACCCATCACTCAACACGTCTGTTGGAATTATGCAATGAAACAACACCACTCTTATTGGTTCAAACAAGCCATTGAACAAGAATTTGGCTCTTTCGAGCAAGTCACTTATACCCAGCTCAGAGAGGAGCGAACTTGTGATATCGCTATTGTTGGAGGAGGGTATACTGGATTATGGACAGCGATACTATTAAAGCAACAACAACCCGATAAAGATATTGCGGTTATTGATAAATCGCTCTGTGGCAGCGGTGCTTCAGGTGCCAATGGCGGTTGCATGCTAACGTGGTCGACCAAGTACCCGACTTTAAAAAAACTGTATGGTGAACAACAGGCAAAGTGGTTGGTCGAGGAATCAGAAAAGGTCATTTACGAAATTGAAGAGTTTTGTGAGCAGCATGGTATTGATGCACACTTGAATCGAAGTGGGACGTACTATACAGCAACCAATCAGGCACAGAGAGGTGGGATGCAACCTGTTGTTGATGAATTAACGCGTTTAGGCATCAACAGTTGGCAAAAGTGCGGGAAAGAGGTTGCCCAGAAAGCAGGTTCTGATCGACACATCGAGGGTTATTACTCTCCTGCAGCCGGCAGTGTTCAACCCGCTCTTTTAGCGCGAGGGTTGCGCACCGTTGCATTAAAAATGGGGATCCAAGTTTTTGAGAATAGCCCTATGACCAAACTAGAATATGGTCAACCAGCCAAAATAACGACCCCTGACGGTTCGCTGGTTGCTGATAAGGTGGTTATTGCACTAAATGCTTGGATGGTTGAACATTTTAGAGAGTTTAAACGAAGCATAGTGGTTGTTTCTTCCGATATGGTGATCACCGACCCAATCGCAGAACGCCTTGAAAAACACGGCCCAGAAAAGGGAGTTGCAATAGTCGATTCAAGAATATTCGTCCACTACTATCGTGACACTCGAGACGGACGCTTAATGCTTGGGAAAGGTGGAAATAAATTCTCGTTCGCTAACCGAGTCGATCCGATGTTTAATCAGCCTAGTGAATATCTTTCTCTGTTGAGTCGATCATTTCAAAAACTATTTCCTAGGTTACAACAATCGTCTTTTTCCTATCATTGGTCTGGCGGTTCAGACAGATCTGTTTCCGGTTTGCCATTTTTCGGTAGGCTCAATAATCAATCCAACATATTTTATGGTTTAGGGTATTCAGGTAACGGTGTTGCTCAAACACGTATTGGAGGAAAAATACTATCATCGTTGGTTTTAGATCTTGATAATCCATGGACACGATGCGGTATGACAAACGGCCCATTAGGCCATTTTCCGCCAGAGCCATTTCGTTGGGTCGGTGCGATGTTGGTGCGAGATGCTGTGCGAAGAAAAGAGAATGCAGAAGATAACGAAAATGCACCACTTTGGATTGATAAACAGTTAGCCAAGTTAGCGGGTCCAGCTGGTAAAGCAGATAAAATCAGCTAACATTTACCGTGATTAAAGCTGCTCCTCACAAAGGCGCAGCTTGTTCTTTTCTCATTGCATCAGATTCCTATTTTTCTATAAATTTGTCATTGGAACGTAACACTCCAAAGTTAAGTTTGGTATATACCATTTGGAGCATGTGTTATGTCAACTAATCAACATTACCTAAATATTGAAAATGTAGTGAAGCAATTCGGGCAGTTCACCGCATTAAAGAAAATCTCGCTAGCGATTGAAAAGGGCGAGTTTGTTTGCTTTCTTGGCCCTTCTGGCTGCGGTAAAACCACTCTATTACGTGCTATTGCAGGTTTAGACTTGCCAACGTCTGGTGCGATTTTTCAAAACGGCCAAGAGACCACATTCCTCCCTCCAGAGAAGCGCGATTTCGGCATCGTATTTCAATCTTACGCGCTGTTTCCGAACCTAACTGTACAAGAGAACATTGCTGTGGGTTTAAAGAACCAAGGCATGTCGACCAAAGAAGCGCTAGAGAAGGTAGATTATTGGCTAGAAACGATTGGTCTTCCAACTTCTGGCGAGAAGTTCCCTAACCAACTTTCTGGTGGTCAACAACAACGTGTCGCTTTGGCTCGTGCATTGGCGCTGTCTCCGGGTCTACTGCTACTTGATGAACCATTATCGGCGCTGGATGCTAAAGTACGTGTGCACTTACGTGACGAGATTTGTAAGCTGCAACGCAAGCTTGGCATCACCACCATCATGGTTACGCATGATCAGGACGAAGCGTTGTCGATGGCGGATCGTATCGTGGTAATGAACCATGGCGTGATTGAGCAAGTTGGCACGCCTCAAGAAATCTACCAACAGCCAGCAACGCGCTTTGTCGCTGAGTTTGTCGGCAGCATGAACTTTATTGAAACCTCAGTCGCAACGGACTCCCAAATACGCATTGCAGAAACCTTGATGCCAGCGCCAAGTTTGACCAATCGTAAGATTCAACGTGGTGACCGCTTCGACCTTGCGGTGCGTCCTGAAAGCATCAAGTTCGTTGAAAACGACACCAACTCTCTGCCAGTGCGAGTTACGGCAACCGAGTTTCTGGGGGCGTTTTTCCGCATTGATTGCGTATTGCAAAACGACAGCTCAACCAAAACCATCGTAGTGGATGTGCCTGTGGAAACGGTTCAACAACTCAATATCAAGGCGGGCGATGTACGTTACATCCAGTTTGCTGAAGAAGGGTTGCATGGTTACGCCGTGCCCTCGGTTGATAAAGCGCTAGCAGCGTAGGTGTAAACATGGATGCGAAGACAATGACGATGACTAGCCTGACCACACAAGACAAAGCAAAATCCTTACTCGGACGTGTTAGCCGCGACAACCTTGTGTTGTTTGGTTTGCTCGCTGGTTTGTCGACCATAATGGTGCTGTTCATCTTGATGCCGCTTTGGGCAATGTTGATTAAGAGTGTGCAAAATGCCAATGGCGAATTTGTCGGATTGGCAAACTTTGCGACGTACTTCTCCTCTTCAAGCTTGTGGGTGTCGGTGGGAAATACCTTTACTTTGGGCGTGATTGTGACCTCGGTAGTGGGTGTGCTTGCGTTTGGTTATGCTTACGCGCTGACTCGTTCATGTATGCGGTTTAAAGGTTTGTTTCAAATCCTCGGCACAGCACCCATTCTCGCGCCTTCGTTGTTGCCGGCAATCAGTATGATCTTCCTTTTCGGTAATCAAGGTATTGCCAAAGAGATGCTGTTAGGAAATTCGGTTTACGGCGTGATTGGTATCTCGATGGGTTTGATCTTCTGGACCTTCCCTCATGCATTGATGATTTTGACCACTTCGCTGCGCACCTCAGATGCTCGCTTGTATGAGGCAGCTTGCGCGCTTAAAACCTCACCAATTAAGACCTTCTTTATGGTCACGTTACCTGCGGCGAAATACGGTTTGATCAGTACACTTATCGTCGTCTTTACACTGGTTATCACGGATTTTGGTGTACCGAAAGTGATTGGTGGCAGCTATAACGTTCTGGCGACCGACATCTTCAAGCAAGTCGTGGGACAGCAAAACTTTGCCATGGGTGCGGTGACCAGCATTATGCTGCTATTTCCTGCGGTAATGGCATTTGGTGCAGACCGTTGGGTACAGAAAAAGCAAAAGAGCTTATTCGACACACGTTCAGTGCCTTATCAACCAGAACCCAACAAAGCACGCGACTGGATTTGTTTGGTTTACTGTAGCATCATTTCTATCGCAGTGCTTGCAGTGCTTGGCATGGCGGTGTATGGCTCGTTAGTTACGTTCTGGCCTTGGAACAAAGCGCTGACGCTAAACAACTACAACTTTGCTGAAATGAGCACTTACGGTTGGAGCCCATTCTTCAACTCGCTAACGCTGTCAGGTTGGACGGCAGTTATTGGTACTGCCATCATCTTTGTCGGTGCTTACTGCATTGAGAAAGGGCGTGCGTTTGGTCCAATTCGTCAAGTGATGCAAATGCTCAGCGTGGTACCAATGGCGGTTCCGGGTATGGTACTTGGCTTGGGTTACATCTTTTACTTTAACGATGCGAACAATCCTCTCAACGTGCTTTATGGCACCATGGCATTCTTGGTGATTAACACGGTAGTGCATTACTACACAGTAGGTCACATGACTGCACTGACAGCGTTGAAGCAGCTGCCATCGGAGATTGAAGCCACAGCAGCATCGGTGAAGCTTCCTCAATACAAGTTGTTCTTTAAAGTGACATTACCGGTGTGTTTACCTGCGATTTTGGACATTGCGACTTACTTGTTTGTTAATGCATTGACCACCACTTCTGCGGTAGTATTCCTTTACTCAACTGATACGATTCCAGCTTCGGTCTCGATTCTGAATATGGATGATGCAGGTCAAACTGGCGCAGCAGCGGCAATGGCTGTGATGATCATGATTGCTGCCGCAATTGCGAAGATTGTTCAGATGACGTTGGGTAAATTGTTAGAGAATCGCACACAAGCTTGGCGCAAAAGATAAGGACACTTCGTGCAATACTTAAAAATTAAAGATTCGATTGTTGAACAGATTGAAGCGGGCATGCTATCGCCGCGTCAAAAACTGCCAGCAGAGCGTAAGTTGGCAGAGTCGTTCGATACTACACGCGTCACTCTGCGTGAAGCGTTATCACTGCTAGAAGCGGAAGGTCGAATCTATCGCGAAGATCGCCGAGGTTGGTTTATCTCACCTGAGCCTTTGCGTTACGACCCAACCCAAACGCTAAACTTCCCGAACATGGCGAAAGCGCAAAATCGTGTGCCAAAAACGGAGTTGATCGCAGCAAAAGGAACGTTAGCAAACAAACAAGCCGCGCGCTTGCTGGACTTGCAGCCTTTCTCGGACGTATATCGAGTCGACCGTGTGCGATACCTTGAAGATAGACCTGTGGTATTTGTAACAAACTACATTCGCCCAGAGCTGTTTCCGAACCTGTTGGACTACGATTTATCAAATTCACTGACGGACATTTATCGCGATCATTATGGCGTGACGTATCAAAAGATTCGCTACCGCATTTCAACCAGCACCTTGTTGGGTGAAATGGCTCAGGCACTTCGCGCAACAGCAGGCACGCCAGCGATGGTGGTAGAGCGTATCAACTACAACCAACACGGCGAGTTGATTGATTGCGATATCGAGTATTGGCGACACGATGCCATCAGTATTGAATCTCTGGCAGAACTCAATCGTTAAGTGGATTTTCTCATTATCTAAGGCTCCATCTCGGAGCCTTTATTTTATTCAAATAGGAACATTGAAATGGATTTGTTGGCGATTAGTCTCGTCGTTTTTTCTGCTGTTCTCCATGCAAGCTGGAACATCCTTGGTAAAAGCAACTCAGGGTCTGGGCTCGCGTTTACCATGGCGGCTAGCTTTTCTGCCTGTGCCATTCTTACCCCTTATTTGATTTGGTATTTGGCAACCATTGGCTGGACATCATTGCCGAGTGAATTTTGGGGATTGCTGTTCATTAGCGGCATTTCACAAATGGTCTATCTGGTCGGTTTGATTGTCGCTTATAAGCACGCTGATGTGGGTGTGGTTTATCCGATTGCTCGGGCACTGCCTGTGATGATGGTCGGCGCAATCAGTGTGGCTCTAGGGCATCAATTATCCAGTCAGCAGTGGCTTGGATTCTTGCTGATAACCCTTGGTTGTATGCTGGTTCCACTGACGAATTTTCGTCAAATGACATCGGGATCTTACTTTAACGTCGGTGTGTTCTGGGCATTGATTGCCGCAATAGGCACAACGGGTTACTCGGTGGTCGACAAAGAAGCACTCAGTTTACTCACTGAACAAGCAGCAGAGATCTTGAGTGATCACTACAGTGCGATCTTCTACTTAGGCGTGCAGTTTTGGGCGATAGGTATTCCTGCCCTTGTGTGGTGCTTAGTCACGGGTAAGCCAGATGAGATTAAGACAGCGTGGCAGATCCGCAAAACAGCCAGTATGGCAGGAGTAATGATGGCATCAACCTACGGCTTGGTGCTATTTGCGATGACCATGACCGACAACGTCAGCTTAGTTGTGGCACTAAGGCAAATCAGTATTGTATTTGGATTGTTTATGGGGATCTATTTCTTGGGAGAGAAGTGGTGTCTAACTCGTTCTGTAGGAATCACCCTGATGATCACAGGTTTGATTCATGCTCTGACATGATTCAATAGAGAAAGTGTCCGGCTGGATTTGACCAGGACAACAAACAACAAAAACCCAAGCAATGGCTTGGGTTTTTCTATTTCTTACTGGCAGTAAATTAGCTTTCCGCTTCAACCATTTGAGGTTGCTCATCTGCTCGCGCTGCTGCAAGCATTTTGCGGATGATCATTGAAGAGAGCAAAGCAATTGCGACCATTACGACTGCAAGAATTGTCAGTAGCTGGAAGTACTCACCGTAAACCGTTTGCACGATCTCTTGGGTGATTTGCTGGCCTTTTTCTAATGCGATAGATGTGGAGAATACTGCACCAACGATCCCACTTAGGGCCATAGCGACGGAAAATAGCGAGACTGAGAAGCCTTCGATGTGCTTAGGTGCAACCGACAGAATAAACGCCACCACCAAGCTACCAACGATCACTTCAGCGAACGCTTGGAAGAAGTGGATGGCAAGGAACACTTCAGGACGAATAATGACATCTTCGCCGACATTCATGACAGCCATCGTCAGGATACCAAACGCGATCGCAGTAAAGATGAAAGCAAAACCAATCTTAGTGGCTGTTGAGAAATTGATGCCTTTCTTTTCCAAAGAAGAGAAAGTCAGTGAAATCACTGGACCTGCAACAATACACCATAGTGGGTTCATCGCCATTGAGGCTTCTGGTGCGATTGGGATCAAGTTGAACAGGTCACCACGCATTGTGTTGATGGTGACCATTGTCATAGATGTCATCATCTGACCGTAGTAAACAAAGAAACAGGTCGTTAGCACTGTCATGATTAGGATAGTACCCATTTTCAGTGCGTCAGATTTACCTGATTTAAACATTAGTGAGATGAAGTAAAGAATCGCGGCAGCGCCAATCGCATAAACGATATTTTGACCAATATCCATGTTAGAGAACATGAAGAATACTAAGCCTACCATCGCCGCAGATAGGGTAAGGAAAGCGATCCAGTTTTTTGCGCTAACTGGTTTCTGGTCGATGTCTGCACCTACGCTAACAAGTTGTTTGTTGAATAGGACCAGTACCGCAAACGCGAAAGCCGCCATAACAGCTGAGAGTGAGAAGCTGCCGTGGAAACCAATAACAAGTACAAACATCGGGAATAGGTACTGACCTAATAGTGCTCCGACGTTGTTTACCGAATAGTTGACAGGGTAGCCGTTTTCAAAATCTTCTTCTGAAGCAAAAGTGCGTTTGTAAAGGCTAGGGTAAGAAGGAGACATCAAACCGCGCGCATAGCTTGCTAGAGCAATACCCACCAAGCTCATCGGGATATTGGTTGCTGAAGCACCCAATACAAGTAGCGTGTAACCTGTAGCAAAAGTGCCGTATGCGATAGTTAGAGAGCGGTAGGCACCAAGGAACTTATCTGCTATAAAACCGCCCGCGATCGCAAACAGCGGTCCGATAGAAGAAAATGCGCCCACGACCATCATAGTATCCGCTTCGCTATAGCCTAAATCTTCTAAGAAGAAGCGGGTTAGAATCACCATTACACCATAGAATGATAATCCAAACATGGCTTGGCAGAACATCATTGATTTATTGAGTTTATTCCACATAATAGTCTCTTTTAGAACCTGTAACACAGAATTAACAACTTAATATTAATGAATCTGTGGTATGTTATAAATTGAAACAATTATCGCAGAAATAATGCTTGATGCACTAAGTTTTATCAGAATCGCATAAATTAATGTAATGTTATTGATCTAAATCGTTTGCCTTGGATATTTGTTGAGCAGCGCTAGTTAGTCATTCAAGTTCAAATCTATTCTTAGTTAGAAATCTTTGTGTTAGTCTGCGCTGCAAGCTTGAATTTGTAAAAGGAACGTAACGTTATGAAAATTTTCAGTAACTTCGATAGCGGTAGTATAGAAGTCGTTAATACCACCAATATGGATGATATTCAGCTTAGAATCCCTAATGACAATCAGTCTGAGTTTTATCAGTGGTTCCATTTTCGTCTAGAGTCTGAAGCTGAACAGCCTCACACGTTCAAAATACTGGATCTGAAAAACTCAGCGTATCCAGAAGGTTGGAACGGTTATGACGTGGTTGCTTCTTATGACCGTGAAGAGTGGTTTCGAATTCCGGCAGACTTTGATGGCGACACACTGACATTTACTGTGATTCCTGAGCGTCGCTCTATCTATTTCGCTTACTTCGCGCCTTATACCTACGACCGTCACCTTGATCTCCTGCATATGGCGCAAAGTGCGCACCATTGTCAGCTTGAAACCTTGGGTCATACACTTGATGGCAATGATATGAGCCTACTCACTTTTGGTGAGCCAGAAGAGGGCAAAAAGAAAATCTGGTTGATTGCACGCCAACATCCAGGTGAAACCATGGCTGAATGGTTTATGGAGGGGTTCATACAGCGACTACTGGATGACGATGACACAACGGCGCGTGCCTTGCTCGAGAAAGCCGTCCTATACGTTGTGCCTAACATGAATCCAGATGGCGGTATTCGAGGCCACCTACGTTGCAATGCAATTGGGGTCAACCTAAACCGTGAATGGCAAACGCCTTCAATGGAACGTAGCCCTGAAGTCTACCTAGTGCGAGAGCGTATGCTTGCAACGGGGGTTGATATGTTCTTGGACATTCATGGTGATGAAGCGATACCGTATAACTTTGTAGCGGGCTCTGAGGGAATACCATCGTATGATGAGCGCCATGCTAAGTTAGAGCAAGCGTTCAAAGATGTCCTAAAAACGGTTACGCCAGAGTTTCAGGATGAGTTTGGTTACGATAAAGACGAAGCAGGCAAGGCGAACCTGACGGTTGGTTCTAACTGGGTGGGTGAACAGTTCAGATGTTTGTCATACACAGTAGAGATGCCGTTTAAAGACAATAACGATTATCCCGATCCACTTTACGGCTGGTCTCCGGAACGTAGTGTTAAATTCGGACACGATATGCTGAGCGCAGTGTTCGCTGTCAGCGATAAGATCTAATCGCGCTAAAATGAGCAAAACACTCAACCCCTGAGACGAATCTCAGGGGTTTTTATTAGGAGTGTTATTCACATGGCGGAGCCATATGGATCACGGCCAATCCGCCCAATGATGTTTCGCGGTATTTTTTATTCATGTCTTTACCTGTCTGGTACATAGTCGCAATCACCTTGTCTAGAGAGATAAGACACTTACTGGTGCGTTTTAGCGCCATACGTGAGGCGTTAATTGCTTTCATTGCCCCCATCGCATTTCGCTCGATACAAGGCACTTGAACCAGTCCGCCAATAGGATCACAGGTCATGCCCAGCGAGTGTTCCATCGCAATTTCTGCTGCGATACAGATTTGTTCATTGCTGCCTCCGCGCAACGCTGTGAGGCCCGCAGCAGCCATAGATGACGACACACCGACTTCGCCCTGACAGCCTACTTCTGCCCCAGAAATGGACGCATTGGTTTTGTAAAGAATACCAATCGCCCCAGCAACGGCCAGAAAGTCTTTGAGTTGTTTGGTATCTAATTCTTTAATAAAACGGTGGTAATACATGAGAACCGCAGGAATAACGCCCGCTGCACCGTTAGTTGGAGACGTTACGACCTGGCCGCCAGCGGCATTCTCCTCACTGACGGCAAAAGCAAACAGGTTGATCCAGTCCATAATTTCCATCGGATCATTTTCTATTGCCGCATTTGCCTCAAGCTTCTTCAGAAGGTTAGGTGCGCGTCGGGTTACGTTGAGGCCGCCCTCTAGAATGCCTTCAGTCTCAAAACCTCGCTGCATACAAAGCGTCATCACTTTCCAAATCTGGTCTGCTTTACGAACGATTTCCTCTTCACTGAAAAACTGGAGTTCATTTTGCAAGATCATGCCGCCAAGGCTTAAACCATTTGCTTCTGCCATTTCTAGCATTTGATCTGCGCTGGTAAACGGGAAAGGAACGTCAACTTCGTTTTGACCACCGCCTTCTTTGAGCTCTTTTTCTGTTGCGATAAAGCCACCACCCACAGAATAATAAGTCTCGAACGCGATTTGGGTGCCTAATGAATCATAGCCGGTGATAGTCATTCCATTTTCATGCAGAGGTAGGTTATCTTTGTGAAAAAGAATATCGCTATCGTAGCTGAAGTTGATCGTATGCGCTCCGGCAAGGCAAAGTTTTCCCTCTTCGATTGTTGAGCTTAATGCTTGTTTCGCGCTGGAGATTTTGATGGTGTCCGGTCTGTTGCCAAGTAAGCCAAGGATGACCGCGCGATCAGTGTGGTGACCTTTACCCGTTAAGGAGAGTGAACCATAAAGATCCACTTGAATGCGACTGACACTCGCTATCGAGGAGGCGAGAAGGCGGGTAAAATGATAACCCGCGAGCATCGGACCGTTAGTATGGGAACTGGAAGGCCCGACCCCAACTTTAAAAATATCAAATATTGACAGCATAAACTTAACTTCCTGTTTGAATGGCCGCTACTTCGGACTCTTTTAATAACAAGTATGGCATGTGCCGAGCAATTGCACGTTTGCCAGTGTGATCATCAACATAATAATCCAAGCTAACTTAGCGATAAGGTCAATACTTGTACAGTTTCTCGTATCGTTAGTAGGAATAATTGAGACATGAGTAAATAATGGACATTATCAATGTTGTGCTAGTTCTCGGAAAACGACTGGTCGATAACACGATTACGGCTGAAGGTCGCTCAAGAGTGAAAGCCTTGATAGCGCTTCTAGCGGCAAAGGACTTGCGTCAAACGGTGGTGCTATTTTGTGGTGGAGTCACTGAAGGACAGACTGTGACTGAGGCGCAAGCTATGTATGATTACTTCAAACGCTGCGTTGCTGGTGCCAATCTCAATCCACTATATTTGCTGCTTGAAGACCAATCCACCAACACTATTGAGAATATTAGTAATGCTGCCAACAAATTGATTGAGAGTGGTCTCTGTGCGAAGGGAGAGGGGATCAATGTCCAACTCGTCTCGAACGACTACCACCTTAAACGGATATTTGAAATACAGGCGTTGATGGATGAGCAGGGCTTATTGCGTGTATTGGAAAAGCGATGTGCTGAGACGGGACTACCCATCAAGATAGATAGGGCGGTCAGTGCTCACTATTCAGTACCTTATCCGCACGACAATGAGTTTAGTCGAGTGTTTTTGCTACTCGATGAACTGACTACATATCGAGTTTATCTGCAAGGATACGTGTCAAATGTCTTTAAACGGCCATTGGCTGATGTGAGGGAGCAACCGTATCAAATTGCTCGCAATGCACTTATTGAGCTTGAAAAATGTATAGGGGATGAAGAGACGCTTGCTGATCTTGATGCGATAAAAAGGGCAGTCGAAATGACCACCCCGCAATTGAATCGCGAAGAAACGTTACAACAGCTCAAGCGGCTTGATGTGACGCTGACGAAGCTTAATCGCCAGTACGATCCTGAGCGTCAGATTTTGTGAGAAGGTAATAAGTCTTAACTGCACTCAGTGAAATCAGGCTGTAGCAAAGCAGCTCGATCGCTTCTTCTGATAGGTTTTTTACCTCTCGCAGATAGTGCTCTTCCATCACGGAGTGCCAGAACGAGCCCATCCCGTACAAACGAGAAAATACCAGCAGCAACACCACAGCGGTAATCAACATCGGCATATATCGACTGTTTAAGATCTTGGCAAGCTGTTGAATTGAATCACTTCCCCCACGGTAAGCATAAAAGCACGCAGAAAATGTGACCAAAAGGGCTGGGATAACCCACGCACCATGAAATATAAAATCAAACCACACATCGGATTCACGTATAAACAGCACAGTAAAGAAGCCGCTGAACAGTATCGATGCGTGACGAATAGAGCGATTGCGTTGGGCTAATAGAAAGAACGCCAAGCTTGTGACCGCAAGCATGAGTGATTGAGCCAACTCTGTCATAGAGCTTTCACTTAAACCATGATGAAGTAGAGTAAAATCGACGCGCAAGCAGAGATTCACAAAGATACTGAGTGCGGCTAGAACCAAGACATTAAGGGCAGCTCGTTGGAAGGTCGCTTTTGAGCTAACAGTGACTACGGCGCGGTGATCGGCTGGGTGATCGGTTGAGGTTTGGCATTTCATGGCATCTATCGCCTTTGTGTAGAAATTTTTTAGTGATTTTCGTCACATTTTATTTTTCGCCTTGGTTCCTTTGTCAGAGAAATGTCATAACTGAACAGTGTACACTTAAGATCCAAAAGAGAGAGACAGTGCTCTCTCTTTCATCTAGCCAAACGAATCGGTTTCTCGTGCCAACCCGATTCAGATCAAGCAATTAGCTATTGTCGCTCTGTTGCTTATGATTGTTTCGGTAGTACTCCCACTGTTCAACGCGTTGATCGTCTTGGAATACGCAGTAGGTGACTCGTTTAGCATCTTCAGTCACCGTTTCAAGCGCTCCACCTTGCTGGACACAATAAACCGCAGCTGGGTTAGCAAGAGATGTGTACTCTTTCACTTCGTATTCATCTGGCTCGCTCGCGCAGCCTGCGAGTAATACAGCACTGGACACTGCCAGAGCTAAATAGGTATTTCTCATAGAGTTTCCTCAATTGAATCAATTGGTAGCATATCGAGTATAGAGGATTGAACTAAAATTTCTGTCTTGAGTTTGTTAAAAAGTAGTCGATGTCTAAAATTAAAAGTAACAATTCAACATACTTATAAATAAGCACAAAGATTATTGCTAAGTATGTTGTGTCCCTAAAATAATTCGAAGCATAGGAAGTGTCAGATGTCGGATAGAAAACATCGACTTGTAACTCGTAGTGATTTTGATGGATTGGTTTGTGCCGTACTACTTAGGCAGTTAGAACTGATTGATGATATTAAATTTGTTCACCCTAAAGATATGCAAGACGGCGTTGTGGAAATTACGGGGAACGATATCGTGACCAATCTGCCATACGTTGAACAAGCCCACCTTGTCTTTGACCATCACTTGTCAGAAGTGATACGCAACCAGGGTGAAAGAAAGAACCACATTATCGACCCAAACGCTCCCTCAGCCGCGCGTGTTGTTTGGGAGCATTATGGTGGTGAGCAAACTTTCCCCAGCCGCTGGCTTGATATGATGGCTGCTGTGGACAAAGGGGACTCCGCTCAGTTTAGTCGCGATGAAGTGCTCGACTCTACAGGCTGGAACCTACTCAACTTCTTGATGGACGCCCGCACAGGGCTAGGGCGTTTTCGAGATTTTCGAATTTCGAACTACAGCTTGATGATGGATCTGATTGAGTATTGTAAAAACCATACCATTGATGAAATATTACGATTGCCTGATGTGAGAGAGAGAATCGACCTCTATCGTGAACATGAAAACTTGTTTAAACAGCAGATCCAGCGTTGTGCAAAGGTTTACAACAATCTAGTGGTGCTGGATTTGACCGAAGAAGAGGTCATCTATGCTGGTAATCGCTTCATCATTTACGCGCTCTACCCACAATGTAATATCTCAATCCACAAAATGTGGGGCTTCCAAAAGCAGAACACGGTATTTGCAACCGGAAAATCGATATTTGATCGCAGCTCTAAGACCAATGTGGGGGAACTGATGCTCAAATATGGTGGTGGTGGACACAAAGCTGCTGGCACCTGTCAGATTGACAACCAACGAGCAGATGAAGTTGAGCAAGAACTGATCAAAGCCATCACCTCAGACGGTTAAGCACAAAAAAGCCCCAGCGCGATTGGCTGGGGCTGCAATGTTTGCTTGTATGCTAAGCCCTAAATCGGCATAACACGGTTACGGCCTAGCTGTTTGGCCTCATAAAGCAGTTTGTCGGCTCTCTCAATCAGTGAATCTGGCGACTCTCCTGGCTCTAGCTCGGCAACACCTAATGAAATAGTGATATTGCCGACCGACTTAGCGGTACGTCTGTCTTTAACGGTAAGCTTTTCAATGGTTCGTCTCAGGCTTTCAGCAAATTGTCTAGCGATGCGAAGAGACTTATTTGGAATAATCAGCGCAAACTCTTCACCACCGAAGCGGTACGCATGAATCCCTTCTCGGCAGCTTAATTGCATCCTACGAGCAATTCCTTTAATAACCGTATCTCCGAACAGGTGTCCGTACGAGTCGTTGAAGTTCTTGAAGTGATCGATGTCAGCAAGGATTAAACACATTTTCTGCTCTGCTCGACACAGTGTTTTAATGTCACTATCGAATGCGCGACGGTTGTAAAGGCTGGTTAGTGCATCAAAAAGTGCGTCTTGCTGTACTTCGGCTAATTGACTTTTAAGCTGATTGATCTCTTTTGCCGCGTTTGCAAGCTGGCTGTTGAGGAATCGAGTCGAATTACGAATCTCTCTTGATTCTGCCACCAGTTGTCTTATCACGGTCATCACTTCTTCGAGAGAAACCGATTCATCTTCCACTCTTTCAAGGCTGTCAAAGCTCTTATCAATCAGTTGTGAAAATTCAGAGGTGTCAGAGAGGGTGTCAGTCATTGAACTGGCTACTTCGTTCACCAGAATCTCAATATTAGCCCGAAGATTCCTCATGTCGGTTTCAGAACGAGTGGCAACATAGTTGTTATAGAGTTGTTCGCCTGCCGCGGGTGGGCAGATGCCATAGTTTTCTAAAACGCTGTCTAGTTCTCTATTTAGCTGAGGGATCGCGTTGTCTACATAGGTGTACCAAAGTGCATAGTTTGCTGGGGTAGCAGCTACGTGATTTTTCATCATTAGCGGGACGGCTTTTTTTAAATTTGCCGTCGATTTTTTAAAGTCGTCGTCTGTCATGTTTTATGAGCATTCTTACTCTAGGCACCTGTTCGTTAAGATTAGCGGATAAAACGCATAGATGCTTGATTTACTAATACTTTGTTCTGACTTATTGATTGATTAAATGAACTTTAGCACATCTAAATACTAGAAGCTGTATAGAGATTGAGCAAATGAAGCGTGACGAATTTAACATCCTGACTGTTGGCGCTTATTCGCCGACAATAACTTCGCTTCTTACGTTGCCTTCTTCCAGTCTGCTAGCACCACGTAACATAGCCTGAATCAAATCGCCAGCGTTGAATTTTTCTAGTGCTTCATGTGCTCCCACTTGCTGAGCACGTTCTACACAAATCTCGCTAGAGAGTGAGGTATGTAAAATGACATAACTGTTACTCAACTCTCGCTCATTTTGGGTCTCGAATGCCAGTTCATAACCATCAAGCCCAGGCATTTCAATATCACTCACTAACATATCGATAGCCTCGCCTTTGGCTGCGCATGCACGCATTAACGCCAAGGCATCTAGCCCGTTGTTACAGATTTGATAGGGGATATTGATACTATCAAGGGCATCAGACAGTTGCTTACGAGCGATAGATGAGTCATCAACCAACAGAATTCTGAGGGCTTTTAAGCGCTCTCGCTCAATATCAGTGAGCATAGGAATATTGGTGGACTCATACTGAGGATAGATTTTTGACAACAGCAGCTCGACATCGAGCATTTGTACAATCTGATCCTTGTATCGGGTAATACCCGTAACGAACACATTATTGCCAGCCGTTTTTGGTGCGGATTCTATCGACTTCCAGTCACATTCAATAATCTTTTCGATGGAGCGAACCATAAAGGCGACTATTGTTCGTAGACAGTCAGTCACAATCAAATAGCATGAATCATACTCTTCTGGCTGAATGGGACGAAAACCGATCGCAGCGGGCATATTTATCACCGGAATGGTCTTATTACGAATAGTGACCGTTCCAATGACATGATGGTGTGAATAAGGGATCTGCGTTGTTGGTTGGTATGGGACGATTTCGCGTACTTTAAGTGTACCAATAGCAAATAGCTGTTTGTTACTGGTGAGAGTAAACATCAGCATACCTTGCGATTGATTTGCTTTACTAATTGTCTTGGCCATTCCATCTTCATCCGAGTGCTTGTTACCTTACATGGTAATGTAAAACCATTTAGGGTCAATGAACCTATATCAATTTTGTTATCGTTTGGCTGCGAGTCAGATATTTTCAATATTATTAACTCATCGCTTAGATGAAGATCTCATTTTGATCGGGTACAATCGGCCCCATATTTGTTACCAATCACGAGGCATTAACATGGCCAATACAGCAGCTGCTCTGCATATTCTTGTTAAACATAAAGAACAGGCAGAAGACATCATTAAACAGCTTAAAAAGGGCGCTAAATTTCAAACATTAGCAAAGAAGTATTCGACCTGCCCGTCGGGTAAGCGTGGTGGTGACCTTGGTGAGTTCAGACGTGGGCAAATGGTGCCTCAGTTTGACAAAGTCTGTTTCTCTGGCGAAACGCTTGTTCCGCACCTAGTGAAAACTAAGTTTGGTTGGCATGTTGTGAAAGTGCTTTACAGAACATAAGGTTTGAATGCGGTACAGAGCTTGTCAGAGTCTCAAACCTAATCTGTACCGCCTCTTATATAGCCAATCCAAAACAGCAATAGATGGCAGATGCAAACTGACCTGCCATCTTAGTTTATTTTTGCTCACTTAATCAAAGACTCTGTACAGTAATGGCGGCAATCAATGATTAAAAGCGGTGGTTTATTAGTCAGTTATATCCATATAAACTATTTTATATGCGGTTGACGATTTGAATACACGAACTTTAAACCCTACCTCATTTAAAAAATCATAGTTATGCCCTGCGATTGCAGGCCAAACTGCAATTGCAGATAGTCGAGTGGTACCCGTATTGATCAATCGGTGGGCAATGAAGCCTGGAATATGATGCACGCTGCCTGGGAAGACTTTCTCAATGGACACTTCTCCTTGCTCTGTTTGCATGAGTAATAACCCTTCACCCTGCGAGCCCAAATAGAACTCTGCTTGCTCTTTGCGTTGGTGAATGTGCCCTCTGGTCATGTGGAACTCGTCGCCTACACAACCGGGTTCGATATGCGAAACACCAAAGTTTAGCTCTCCTTCTGCTTGCTGCGCAGGTAGCATTTCTACTTGGTAGATGATTTGGTCCTGTGCACTTGCGGCACGTAGGGTTTCGTCGGCAAATACGCCTTCAAGTTCGCCAAGCGTGGTTTCTTTGCAGACAATGTTTTTTGCATCAATATGACCTGTTAAGTAATTGATGGTTGGAGGAATAGATAAATGCATGTTAGTCCTTATCCGCTATTCTGAGTAGTTCAGAAAATGCGAGAAATAGATGGTAAAAACTGCTCGCAGGAGAGTGGCTATTTAACGGCTCTCCTGTGCTATTTACTTGATCGACCCATAAACCGGGTAATGCTGGATCTAAATAATGGACAAAGATGTTTTCCACCGCTCGAGTGATGGCGATTCGGCGGCTGTCGCTTGGGGCTCGCTCCCAAAGTGCAATACACGCTTTTAAGTATTCGGTTTGACACCAAAGGCGCGATGTTGGACGCAAGGGCTTTCCATTGGCGTATATCTCGTCCCTAACCAGACCATTGTCGTTATGCCCATATTGCTGTGCAAAGCGGTACAACACATCAATTTCATTGTCGACACAAGCGCCAGTGAGTTTGTGGTAATGGTTGAGTAACCAGATCCACTCGTAATGATGGCCTGGATCGATGTGGGAGCCTGTTTCAAAGTCAAGTGAGAAATCGGCCTGAAAGAACTCAGCTAAATGGTCACTTTGTATGAAATGAGCTTGGAACAAATAATAGATTTGTGTTGCTCGCTCCAACCAAATAGGGTTGTCGGTATGTTCGTAGCTGACCATTAACGCTTCGAACAAATGCATGTGAGGATTTTGCCCTTTGTTGACAGTGTTGCCTTCAGTCAGAAAAAAGCCACCTTGTTCAGTATCCCTAAGATATGTTGAGATGTGCTGGTAAATGGTTTCCATTGCGGCTAGAGCAATATCATTAGCCACTAGTCTGTAATACCAGGCAAACCCAAGAAGTGCGAAAGCTTGCTCGTATAAGTTAATCGCCTCACTATTACTGTCATTGTTTTTGCACAGCGCAAAACGATAACCGGATGATGGTGAGCCAAAGTATGTAAATCCTTGTTCAATGGCCGCCAAAACTTGATTACGACCGTCAATTAGGTTGAGTTTTGTAGCATGGGCGAAGACGTAAACTTGACGTGGCTGCACGCGAAATCTGTGTAAATCGTCATTAAACTCTTGTCCGTCGGAGAGTAAGCCTTCGGCAAAAATCCCGCTTTGATTGGATTGTGCTTTTTGCCATCGAGGTAGGGCATGTTGAGAAAGCCAGTGTTGGCAACGAGCGATTTGAGATGTTAGGGAGTCCATGGTTTACTCCAAAGAATAGGGCACTCAATGAGTGCCCTAGGTATTGAGAATTAGAAGAGACCGATAGCGACACCGATGAAAGAGAGAACCACAAGCGAAAGCATTGCTTTTACTGGGCTAAGACCTTTTTTCGCCATCGCAAACCAAGTGCCTAACACGACAATTAATGGCAGCAGTTTAGGAAAAATTCCGTCGAGCATCATTTGTACGTTGATGTCGACGCCGTCTTTGGTTGCAAACTCAAGTCCAGTGCCTAGGTTGACATAACTAGCCGCAACACCGCCCATGACAAAGACACCTAATAACGACAGTGCTTCACGAATCTTAGTTGAACGGTGGCTGACAAGCATCTCAACGGAGCCTGCGCCCATCTTGTAGCCTTTCATAAACAGATGGTAAGAGCCGATAATAGCGATAGCGTTAAATGCCACGATATAGAAGATCGGGCCTAACATGCTACCGCCAGCGGCTAGTGCCATACCAATACTGAGTAAGATAGGTACTAACATACCCGGAATCATGGAATCGCCAATGCCAGCAACTGGTCCCATCAAACCGACTTTGAGTGTATTGATGGTCTCGCCGTCAATCGGCTCGCCGTTGGCTTTCTTCTCTTCCATACCCACAGCCATACCATTGATGATAGCGCCCAACTGCGGTTCGGTGTTGTAGAAGGAGGCATGGCGTTTCATCGCTTCTTTTCGGTCTTCTTGATTCGGGTAGAGCTTTTTCAAGGCAGGCATCATACCAAGACAGAAGCCAAACGACTCCAAGCGTTCAAAACTCATCGATGATAGGTTATACATCATCCATGCTCGCCAGCATTTCTTTAGGTCTTTTTTGTCGAGTGCGACCTTTGGTTCGATCTCACTACCAAATTTGTTGTGTTGTACAGTCATTAGAATTCATCCTCGTCATCATCAGCCTGTTGAACTGGCGCAGCGTTAGCTGTTTGTGGTTCTGGTTTGTAGTTGTAATGAAGTAGAGCGAATAGTGCGCCAATCATTACCAAACCCACCATGTTGAGGTTTAGGAATACGATGCCAACGAAACCGACTAAGAAATAAATCAGCATCGTAGACTCCTTGATAATCTGCTTTAACAGAATTGCGATACCCACAGCAGGTAAGATGCCACCTAGAACCGTCATAGTGTTAATCACCAAATCCGGGAGGCTAGCCATAAAGCCTTCGATGTATTGGTTACCGAAGTAAACCGCAATAAAGGTCGGAATAAAGCGCATCAAGAAGTTGGTGACCTGCGGGTAAATGGCGGAGTTCATGTACACGCCTTTCTCATCACCAGCTTCTATGGCTAAATCCGCCTTATGGTTCCAATAGGAGTTAATGACCATCATAAAGTTGAAGATGATGGTGCCTGCGATACCGATGGTTGCGGCAATAGCAACGGCTACTTCCACGCCCTGTCCAGACATGATACCCAGCGCGACAGCAGGATAGGCGACAAAGTTAAGGTCTGCTGGCATGGAGCCGCCAGGTGTAACCATCGCGATGTAAACGGCTTGTACCGCTACACCAACCATGATGCCAGTTTGAATATCACCTAAGATGATACCCACCAACATACCGGACACGAGTGGTCGAGTGATAGTGTACCAACCACCGGTTAGTCCAAGTAACCAGGGGGTGGAGAGGGCACCGAGATAGCAGAGTATCCCGATAAATACTGCTTCTATAAACATAATGTCATCCTTTAGCTCACGTACTAGTCTCTCCACTTTTGAAGCTAAAAGCTGCGCCAAAAGTGGAGGTTGTTTTGTTGTTATTTCAGTTTTTGCAGTGCATCTTGCCAGGTGTAGGAACTGGCATCAGGAACCAATCTAAAGTCGATGTGGTGACCGTCTTCTGAGAGGTAATTAAACGCAGAGATTTCTTCTTGGTTAACGCATTGGTTGCTGCCAATTGTCGTTGTGCCTTCTCTAGCGCTCATTGGGCCTACGTTGATTTTGTTATTGAGATTTTCAAGGCTAATACCGGCTTCGCGAATACGGCGCAGCGTGACTGGAGATTTCGCGATGACGAAATACTTCTTGTCGCTGGCGATCACCTTCGGTAGCTTGCTGACGGCGGTAGCCGTGTCAAATAGCCAAACTTTAACGTCGGTTACTGCGCCTTTCATGACTTGTGATAGCAATGGGTCAGCTGCTACAGCATCGTCAATGGCCACGATGCCATCACAAGGAAGTTCTTTTGCCCAACGAGTCATTAACTGTCCATGAATAACGCGGTCGTCGATACGCACAAATGAAATAGCCATAGTGTTTCTCCTTAAAAATAGTCTTCTTGTGACAGCTCTACTGGCTTGGCAACCACAACCGTTTTTAGCGCTTCTTGCTGCAAGGTCGTTGCAACCGATGAAGCGTCCGTCTCTTCAACAAAGTCTGCCGTCATTAAAAGTGTTGGGAAGTTAACCCCAGTTACGACTTCCACCTTGGGATTTAAATCTGGGTTGAATGCGTAAGTGCAAGCTACGTTGTAGGGTGTGCCGCATTCCAAATCGCATAACACAATAATGCCGTCGACATTGGGTGCTATCGCAGTGATTTCATGGTGAAAATCGTGTTTAAATTGCTCTATGCCTCCCTCTTCGGTCAGACAGATCGCAGTCGTGTTATTGAGTTCGCCAAATACCATGTTGGCGCTACTGATAAGTGCAGTGGCTAATGGGCCGTGACTGGCTACAATAAAATGGAGCATGATTAACCTCTTACGAACGCTTTAATAGTGGCAATTTCTTTTCCTTCGCTTTCGCCATATGGTTGGATGACATAAGCGTCTATGTGAGCTGGGATAACGAAGGTTTCGGCATAATGAACAACAAATGGCTCAAATTTATTGTCTGGACTCAAGATAATTGCCTCCCTACCTTCGACTAAGTTCAGAACATTGACGGTTCCCTCAGTTTTATGAAGAACGGGTTTGTTGAACCAGTGGCGTCGGGTCTCGATAAACTCACGCTCATGCAGACCCGTTTTTTCTTCTCTCCAGCCTTCGCCTTCTGCGATTGGTGTAATAGCGTTAACTAAATGCTCCTGACACCATTCCGTGTTGCGCTCCCATTGAATCACTTCTTTGCCATGGTCCAAATGTACTGGTCGTGGCAGGTTATCAAGCCCTAGACGACCCCAATCCCACAGTTTGAAAGTGAAAATATATGGGGTTGCACTGATTTCAAGCACCATTGAGTCGGAGCCCGAGCAGTGAATAGTGCCGGCAGGGATTAAGAAATGGTCGTGCTTTTTCGCTGGAAATTGATTGATAAAGCGCTCATCATCGAATGATTTTTCGCCGCGTTGCGCTGCATATAAATCATCCATCAGTTCATCTGGGTTGATGCCAGACTTAGTGCCAAGATAAACACTGGCTTTTTCTCCAGCGTCTAATATGTAATAGCTCTCGTCTTGGGTATAGTGCATCCCAAATTCGTTCTGAATGTACTCTGTTAGAGGGTGTACTTGCAGGCTTAGATGCTGACCTTGCATGGTATCGAGGAAGTCGAATCGAATTGGGAACTCTGCGCCAAAACGTGCATGGACACTGTCGCCTAAGAGTGCGCGTGGTTGTGTTAATACCAAGTCTTGCGATGGTATTTCGACAACAACGTCACCGTATTTAAGTAGTAAGCTGTTTTCTTCAGGAACGCAGTCAAAACACCATGCATAGTTTGGCTTGTCTTGGTCGAGGTCGCAGACTTCTTTCATCCATTGACCGCCCCAGACCCCTGGATCAAAGAAAGGCACCAGTCTAAATGGTTGAGTTGTCGCTTGTTGCAAGCCGGCGTTGAACGCTGTGCCAGAGACCATTTTAGGGTCAAAAGCGGTGTTAGTGTCTAATAGAAAATCGACGACAGACAGCAGTTTGGTCTTATAACGGTCGAAGACACGCCACTCGATAAAGAATGAGCGTTTGTATCTACGTAATACATCCTCATCGTAGTTTTCTGCGCCCCAGTTCCCGAGCTCACCACGGCGAAAGCGTTGTTGGACTTCCCAACGGGCTAGGTCAGCATAAATAAAGGTATCCCCTTCAGCGACCAATCTTGCGCCATGGCCTAAAACAACGATTAAACCAGAATCAGCGTTTTTAACGGCTTGCTTTAGTTGTTGTAGTTTTTCACAGTCAAAAAACTCTTCCAGCTTGTGTGGTGCAATGACACCAAAGACTCGGTCATCGGTAATGTTGCGTTGCAACATAGCGAAGATATGTTCTTCGGAATATTTTGCGTCGTCCATTGACACCACTAAAGCGGGGGAGAGCGGAGCAACAAGCTGGTCGAGGATTTCATTGTGATTGACACCATGATAGGTATCGATCACCAAAATATGTTTATCTTGGTCCTGAAGGCGTTGTTCAATTGTGTCAACGATACTGCCCCAACCGCGAACGGCTGAGTGGTCAAAGCCCTTCACTTCTACATTTGGAAACTTGTCATAATTGGATTGACCAGATAGGTATTTCATACATCACCTTGAGTTAATCATTTGACTACAGTCTAATCACTCAGTTAATCAATCAACAAATTGGTTAACGCGGTTAACTACTCATTTAGCGTTCGTTAACCCTTGATTTGAAGGCTAACTTTGTAGTTAATCACATAATCATAGCGATAATAGTCCGTGATTTGGGTTAATCGATTAATCTGGTTTTAATCAGGTAGGAAAGCCGTTATAACTGGCGCTAATTTCATTTACTGGAGTTCAACATGACGAAAGCAACCATCGCAGATGTGGCTAAGTATTGCAGCGTTTCCACCGCAACCGTGTCCATGGTATTGACGAACAAAGGGCGAATCTCTGCCACCACGCGTGAGCGGGTATTAGAAGCGGTTAAAGAGCTTGGTTATGTTTACAATCAGGCCGCTGCCAACTTGCGACACAAGCGCAGTAACCTAGTTGGGCTCGTCATACCGGATATCACCAACCCATTTTTCGCTGAAATGATTGCAGGACTTAGTCACTATCTTGAAGAGCAAGATTCGTTACTCTTTCTCGCTAACGCTGAAGAGAGCGTTGAGCGTCAAAGCAAGTTCATCGATTCGTTGTTGAGTCAGAATGCCGGTGGTGTAGTTATGTGCCCTGCGATGGAAACCGATCTGGACTTTCTGGAGACAGTACAAAGTCGTGGGTTTCCGATAGTGTTGGCTGTTCGACCTATTGGAGAAGATCAATTTGATTTCGTCGGAACCAATAACTTTATGGGCTTACAGTTGGCAACGGAGCACCTTATCAAAAAAGGTCACAAACATATTGCGTTCGTTGGTGGATTGGATATTTCGAAGACGCGTTCCCATCGTCTTGGGGGCTATATGTCAAAGTTGATTGAACATGGGATTCCTTTCAATGAACGATACATTCGAAGCTGTTCAGCGAGCCGCTCCGAGGGAGCGAAGGTAACAAGAGAGCTATTGGATCAACACCCTGAGATAACCGCCATTATTGGCTACCAAGATATTGTTGCTTTTGGAGTCATGCGGGCAATTAAAGATCTCGGTAAAACCGTGGGGAAAGATATCGCAGTTGTGGGTTTTGATGATGTTGCGGAATCTGCCGATACCAACCCCTCGTTGACTTCTATTTCTGTCTCTGCAAGAGAAATAGGCCGAGCGGCGGGAGAGATTATTCTGTCACGCATGGAAGGCGACAAGCAGCCATACAAAAGCGTTGTGTTCCCACCCAAACTGGCGGTGAGAAGCTCATGTGGTGGTTGAGTTGTGAGCCATACCACTTAGCTAGTGATATTTATGGTGTGTGTCCTTTCAATTTTTAAAATGAATGCGCCGATTGTTGCTAAAAGCGTTTGAGGTGATTTAAGGGGTGTTTTGAGTACAAGTCACGTTTAACATAATAGGAAATTAACTACATCATTCGTCGCTTATTTATTCTATTCTGGTTCTGTTAATTTTGATACTTATTTTGTGTTAGTACTGTTATTACAAAATCATAAACGTAATTAGAATCGGAATATATGTTTTTTAAAAAGAAAAAAATGGTCAAAACCCCCGACCTTAATCAAGATTTTATTGAGTCTTTATATGGATCTCTGGCCGTTATTGAGTTTACCCCTGAAGGGGAGATTTTAAATGCTAGTGATTTGTTTTTATCCTGTGTTGGATACCAAAGGCAAGAAATTATAGGTAAGCACCATTCTCTCTTTTGTTTAGAAGAAATTGCGTTATCGCAACAGTATTCCCATTTTTGGCACAATCTAGCTTCAGGGGAAGCGCAAAGTGGAGTTTTCTCCCGACTTAATAAATCAGGAAAAGAAATATTTGTTGAGGCAACGTATTTCCCGATAATCTCTGATGGAAAAGTTATAAAAATTGCTAAAGTCGCCTCTGATGTTACAGAACAACATGTAAGAAGCATTGAAGATTGTGAGTTATTAAGTGCATTAGACCGAACGTTTGCCGTTATCACATTTTCACCTTCTGGAGAGGTAATTAATGCAAATGATGCATTCCTGAGTACTTTAGGTTATTCACAAGATGAAGTCGTAACCAAGCATCATAAAATGCTTTGTTTTGACGATTTTTATCAAGAAAACCCTCATTTTTGGAGGGAGTTACAAGGTGGGAGAGCATTTAGTGGGCGTTTTTTAAGAAAATCAAAACTAGGCGATAGAATTTGGATTCAGGCGTCTTACAACCCAATATTCAACGATAAAAATGAAGTATATAAAGTGGTTAAGTTTGCTACTGATATTACACCAGAGGTCCTTCAAGAGGAGGCTTCAAATGAGGCCATATCGATTGCTTACACAACGGCTGTTGAAACTGAACAAGTAGCAACGGATGGTAAAAAGTCAATAAACAAAGTTCAAGAACAATCACTAGACGCAGTTCAACAAGTGGAAAGCTCCGTCGAGCTAATAAATAAGCTAAATGAACTCTCAACTAACATTGAAAATATCGTCCAAGTTATTGGTAGCATTGCTGATCAAACGAACTTACTGGCTTTAAATGCGGCAATAGAAGCAGCAAGAGCTGGTGAATATGGACGTGGTTTTGCTGTTGTGGCTGATGAAGTGAGGGTTTTAGCTTCCAAGACATCAGGTTCAACAGATGAAATTAGTCGAGTGGTCTCTGAAAATGTAATGTTGACGAATAAAATATCCGAATCAATGGGGAAAATTAGAGTCTCTGCAATAGATACAAATGAACAATTATACACTGTATCTTCAGTGATCGATGAAATACAAAGAGGTGCAGAGGATGTCGCTAAAAATATGTCCAATTTAACTTAGTGTGAACCTAAACCAATTTTTTAGCTAGTGCGATTTTACTTACCGCACTAGCACTTCATAGCTAGCTGTGCCATACCTGTAGTTATTCATTAGTTGCTAAATTAGCAAAAACGCTGGTAAATAAATGTCCAAATACGACTTATTGCCAATTAGGAAAAGCAATTTCTCGACCTCCTGAAAAAGTGGCATTGGAAATGGTTCAAGAACGGCTCAAATCTTCTCTCGCTCGCATAGATAGAGAAAAAGTGATCTTACTTCGACATTTTTTGCCTAGTTTTTCTTTTTAAGTCAGAAAATGAGTAATTTTTCAATGTGCCATTGCTTGCTTATTGAGCGGTCGTTATTCTCGGTTTAATACAGAAGATATTATCTACGTCAGCCCAGAGTAATACGCAATGAAACCGTTATTTGAATTGTCAAAATCAGAGCAACTGTTCCTTTTGGTGGAAGGTGCTTGCATTCCTGACCTAGAAAGGCAGCTTTATCAGCTACCTGGGGTAATGGAACAAGAACCGATTTTTTTGTATCCCCCTTATAATCAGCTATTGAGTGTTTCACCGAGGCTAGTGAAAGCGACCCCAGAGGTTCAACACTGGTTTTTTGACCTCAACCAGTTTCAATGGGGATACTTTTTCTCTTCAGATTTATCATTAAGTGATGCAGCGAAAGCTTTACGGCGACTAATTATGGTTGAAATGCCAAGTGGTAATCCCGGATTTTTTCGTTTTGCTGACAGCCATGTAGCCTATGTTTTATTGGATACTCAATGTTCCATGTTATGGCAGCCGATGAACAAAGCTTGGATTCACCAAGCAGGGCAGTGGCAAAGGCTGGAAAATCCTTTTCTGATACCGCCAGAAATCCCCCATCAAATGCTGAAACTTACAGACGAACAGTGGCGAAGACTCTCGCTCATCCCATGGCAAAATTCACTGCCCAATACATTGATTGCTCACATGCAGCGTTGGTTTCCTGAGCGCAGCCATCAGATTCCCGATTTAAGGGGCTGGGTTTGTACTCATATGGAGACGGCTCACGCTAAAGGTTTTGAGACCGAGCAAGACTTACTCTATTACTTCAATATCCTTGGGTATGTCGGCGAAGAGGCTTTGCTAAAGAATACCTACCCAAATCTCACTCAACTTATCGAACAACCGTCATCACACACCTCATCACAACGTATTGCTCAAGCGGCGAGCTTAGCCGAGCAAATTGCCAACCAATCAAGGGAGAACTAACCATGAGCACCCCCAATAAAGCCGCTAAATGCGCGTCCACCCGCAATGCAAAAAGTGCGGTTGCCTTATGCCCTTTTCGACGTAATGACGTAGGTATCATCCCTGTCCGTTACGCCTTGGATGATATGAATGAACAAGGCCAACCACTTCACCCACTGCCTACCACCGATACCCAGTGGCAAGGTCGATTTACCCCAAAGCAGCGTCAGTATACGTTAAGGCAATTACGTGATGGTTGGTTGTATGTCTATGACGAGACGGATAAGACTTTTGATGAGTATCAGGTGAAAGGGTATGAGTTGACCAAAATTGACTGGTCAAACGATGAAGCGGATAAACCTGCGAATCAGCGTGGCAGCAAAGGCGAAACGAAAAGCTGCTTGGTCTACCCAGCGAAAAATACACTCTATATGGCGTTTGCCCATCAACGCTGGACATGGCGACTGTGTGAGCATATGCGTTCTAACCTATCCCATCGTTCGACATGGATGCGTAAGGTCAACTTGCAACAGTTCCATTCAACACAGAGTCACCCCCATGCGGGCCTTTCGTCTCAGCTTGGTAAGTATGTGGCGGATGTTGGCACCGATGGAGCACCGACAGGTGTGTTTGATACGACCTGTACACCATTAACTCCCATTGAAGGCGGAGTTGATGACTTCAAACATGTGGCAGACAAGGTTGGGTGTTGGGACTTAGATTATCGAGCTGACTTGCCCGCCCAAGATTGCGGGATGTTTATTGCCCTCGATGACCCTCTAGCGGATGTGAGCGACTTGTTCTTACCTCTTTCCAAACAGGTTGCGGCGCGCAGCACAGCCCACCAAGATGAAGACAATCTTCACAAGCTACAAATGGCCGAACTGACTCGAACACTGGGGCGGATAAGAGTAGAACATGATGAGTTACCGGTGCAGGTTAAAAATGACCCAATCAAGGTGATGGAGTTTGAACGTCAACTTACTGAATATGTCGCCACTCAATCTCTGGCAGATAAAGAG